>JALYXS010000120.1 GCA_030946965.1 Acidobacteriota bacterium | reverse complement strand
GCGCATATTGCCGGTCGCTTCGTTGCGCTCGCTGAATTGAAAGTTGTGTTCGTGCCCGTTGAAAATTACCGCCACGCCCGACTCGCGAAATAGATCGACAAAATGTTTCAGATCCTCATAGCTGTTGGGGTGCCTGGGTCCGGCATTGTAAATGGGGTGGTGAAAATACGGAATCTTCCACAAAGCCTTCGACGCCGGCATTACCTGCCGAAGCCAGCGGAACTCTTCGCCATTCGCCGCGTACACCGGCCTCTTGGGTCCTTCCTCGCTATTGTCCGTGCTATCGAGCGCAAAAAATTGCGCGAGATCGCCGAACGAAAACGTGTACCAACGCGCCGGCTTGTTACCGGGGAAAAAGAAATTGTCCAAATAAACCGGCAGATCGCCTCGATTTTCCGTGCCGTTGCCGTCGTGGTTTCCCAGAGTCGGATAAAACGGAATCCGCTGGAGCAGCGGCTCGAACGGCTTGAAAAATTTGGCTTCCCAATGCGCGTCTTCATCGCCGGAGTGCGCCGCCGCAAAACCGACGTTCACATCCGCGTACACATTGTCGCCGGTAGTCAACACGAAGCGGGGCGGCTTGTCCGATCCTTCGCGCTTTTGAAATTCCTTCCACATGGCCTCGCCGATCCGGTACTCACCGGCCGTTCCGGTCCCAAAATCGCCGATCACGAAGAAACACAGTTTGCTTGCCTTTTCGGGATTGGTTCGGACCTTGCCTTCGCCCATCTTCTTGCCGTCGATTGCGAGTTGAAAGGGGTAATCGGTGCCAGGTTGGAGATCGTTGACAACGGTCCAGTTCTGAGTCGTATCTACATTGCGGTCCGCGATCGTGAGCCGCGCCTTGCCTTGAGATGTGGACGCGCGCCCGATGGTGTTGCCCGTGCGCGCCGGTGCGCCCCACGCGATCAGTACGGACCGGCTCTCAATCTGCCCTACGTAGGTGAAGAACGCCTGCGCCGCGAGTTGCGGAACGAATTGCGGAACGAGCAGCACGGCCAGGAGCGCAAGCTTGATCACAGCTTCATTGTGCCGCACCACCACCGGTTCAGTGCGAGAGAATGGACTCATGCCAAGCAAGACGGTCGCAATCCTGATCGCCGTTTGGATGCCGGCCGTCCTGTCCGGCCAGTATGGCGATTCCCGCGCGCGCCGCCCGTTATCCAATCAAACCAGGAATACCGGCGCGTATGGCGGCCCAGCCGTCACCTTTCACGGCAAGCTGAAAGAGCTTACTAAAAGGGAAATCGTCATCGAAACGGACGGAGACCAAGCCTTCGCCATCGGACGCTATCGCAAGACGAAATTTATAAAGGACAATCGAGAGATCAAGCCGGCCGATATTCCAATCGGTGCTTTGCTCACCGTGGATGTCACTAAAGACCCGGACCTCAAACCGCTCGCGGTGAACGTGTTCGTCGACCCGGTCAAGAACGCGGCGAAGTAGCCGCGGCCGTCTTCACTGCAACAGGCGGGCGTGTAGTTCGCGCTCGGCTGTCGCTTGGTCCGGCTTTCCCAGCCGGTCATAAATTCGCGCCAGCCTGTAATGCGCGACGGGATCTTTCGGGTTCAATTCGATGGCGCGCCGCATCGCGCTCGCCGATTCTTCGAACCGGCCTTGACGTTCGAGTACCGCGCCTAACTCGAATTGCGATTCCGCAAACCGGCCGTTACGAGAGATAGATTTCCGAAGCAGCGTCTCGGCCTGTCCGGGATCGTTGAGCGAAAGTGATTTGGCATATAGAAACAAACTGAGGTAATTGTCCGGCGCGCTCCGCGCAAATTGCGCGAACGCTTTGCGAATCCGCGGCAACTGGTCTTCCGCCTGCTCCAACATTCGCCCCAGAAACATATACGGTTGCTCTAAAGTTGGGTCGAGTTCAATGGTTCTTAGGAACGAGTCGATGGATTCCGGAAAGCGCCGCAAGCCGTAGTAGGCTACGCCCGCCGCGAGTTCCAACTGCGGGCTCTTGTTGAAAAACTTCAGGCCGGCATTAACTGCCTCCAGGGCATTCGTAAAATCCCGGCGCTTCAGACAAGTGTCCGCGAGTTTGAAATAGTAATCCTCGGTTCGAACTACCTCTCGATCCCTCCCCAAAGGGAGGAGACCAGATTGAAGAGATGCGCATAGAAGTAGAACTAACCACAACATTGGATGGTTATCGTAGCGCAGGCACGAGTGCCCGCGCCACGGGCGCTTAGAACTGAAGCCGCAATGAGAACTGAATGTGGCGCTCAGTGCCGACATTGGCTCCGAGGACCTTCCCAAAGTTCCCGTTGCCGCCCGCAAGCGTGGAATCGCCCAAGTTATTGTCAGGCGTGTTGAATTGCGGCGTGTTGGCAATATTGAACGCCTCGCCACGGAACTGCAGCTTGAATCGTTCCGTAAACGCGAAATCTTTGAATACCGAGAAATCCAGCGTCCGAGTGGGCGGACCCGTGTTACTTTGCAGCCCCAGGTTGCCGCCAGTCAAAGGCGCCGCGACCGCAAACGCACTGGTGTCGAACCACTGGCCGTTTGTTCCCGGAGTTCTTCCAGCGGATGGAGCCGCATTTGGATTGTGACCGGAGACCAAATCCGGGCGGCATTTGCCCCAGTTACCTTGGCAGCTTGTGCCATTCACCGTGTAAGGCTGACCCGTACGCAAGGTCAAAATGCCGTTCGCGTGCCAGTTGCCCGCCACAATATCGGCGGCACGATTCAGATTGCCGCCAAATCTCTTGCCTTTACCGAAAGGAATATCGTAATTGAAGGCAGTCGTGAAACTGTGCCGGATATCCCACGCCGCGCTCGAATATGCGGAACTAAAGTCCAACGGATTTGGCACCCCGAAACCGTTCGCACCGCTCAACGGCGTGCCGCTGTTTGCCAGCGCATGCGCCCACACGTACGAGGTTAGGAATTGCAGGCCGCTGGAGTAGCGCTTTTCTAGCTTCACCGATCCGGCCGCGTAGTTGCCGTAGCCAAAGGTCGAGGTCGTCGACAGGCCGCTGCCGATAGATTGGCCACCGGCGGGCGGCAAGATGATTCGCGTGTTCTCGCAACTAAGCGTCGGGTCGTTCACGAAACCTCTATTAGGACAAGGGTCCGCACCCCAAAGGATTAGCTGATGTGCCTGGTGATTGCCTTCGTACCCTACTTCGAGAGACATGTTGCCAGGCAATTCCCGCTGAACAATCGCATTCCACTTGTGAACTAGCGGGTTTCGGAAGTTGTTTTGAACGCCGCGAAAGGAAACTGGCGCCGGGAGCGTGAACACGTTGGTGGGGTAGCCTCCCGTCAGACCGCCGGGAAAGTAATTGCATCCAATACAATTCGGATCGGAGACACCAATGTGACCATCGATCGTGTTCGCGCGCTGGAGACTTACCGTCTCATTGAAGGGAACACCCTCGCCTCGGTTGGGGCTGCCGCCCTGGTTTTCCTCGCCACCGTAAAAGATCCCGTAGCCGAGCCGGACTACGGTCTTATTAAATGCTTGATACGCCAATCCGAAGCGCGGGCCGATGTCTGTCTTGTCCCAGGGAATCAAGGTGCTGGGCACTTGCCCACGGACCACTTTGACAGTGGGAAACGCCGTCGCAAAGTTCGGCGGCAGGGGATCATTTTGATTACGTCCCTTAGGAATATTGAGGGTAAGAGTTTGAAGGTCGAAATTGGCTTGGCGCCCAAAGCGCTCGTCGATCGGCGACCATAGCTCATACCGCACACCAAGATTCAGCGTTAGCTTTGGAG
>JALYXS010000119.1 GCA_030946965.1 Acidobacteriota bacterium | reverse complement strand
GTTGGAAGGCTTGAAGAGTTGAATCTTTCTGGCCCGCGGCGAGCAATTCACTGAACTGGTCGCGAAGAAGGGTCACGGAACCTTTATTCTATCGAAACCGCGTCAGCACCCCGTCCAGGCGGCGTTCGGCTTCCTCTCCAGAGAAGAACTTCACGCGCTCGCGTTGCCCCGCGATCAGATGCTCCCGCCAATCTGGGACGGAAAGCAGAATCCCGATCGCCTCCGCAATCTCGGGCCAACGTTTCTCGCGGACGAGCACACCGGCGTCCCCCATGGTCTCTGCCACGGCGCCGGCATCGAACGCGATCACGGGAATATTTTGCCGCATCCCTTCCACCAGCGGCACGCAAAAACCTTCATGCTCGCTCATCGAAAGCAAAACGTCAGCGGCCGTGTAGTTCGCCAAGAGCGAAGGCTGAGGGATTCGGCCCGTGAAGATCACATTCGGCACATTCAGCCGGTTGACGAGTCTCTTCAGCCTCGCGAGATACGCTTCCGCCCCTTCCCAACCGCCAATCAGGAGCAGTCTGCTCTTCGCCTCGATAAATTTCCGGAAGTAATCGAAGATCAAGATGCAGTCCTCAACATGTTTTTGCGGGAAAATTCGTCCGACTGAAATAATATTGGTCCATTCATCCCTGCTGTCCCCCGCCTCGCTATACAGAGACTCATTCAGCACGTAAGGAAATACAACCACGTCCCGAAAACCCATTTTTTTCAGATCCCGCGCGTTGAAGGTGGAATCGGCTAACGCCAGCGCCACGGAATTCGCATATAACGGCAACGCCGCGCGGGCCTCTTCCGAACCGTCAGCCAAACCTTCGCGCAAACCGGTTAAATAATGCGCGGGCGTTACGTTGTGATAGCGCAAAACCCGGCGCGCGCGGCAGGCGAATACTTGCCGGTAAAGCCGCGAGGCATGGGAGTAATGGACTACGAGGAAATCGCCGGCTCGTCCAGCATACTCGCGCCACAGATGCACCTTCGAAGCGAACGCCGGGTCCGCTACTTCGCAGAAAATTTCCGACTGCACTCCGCGTGCCTTCAACATGCCGGAGAGTGCTAAAACCTCATTGCCGACCGCGTCGCCTTCCCGGATCTCGGGATGGAACTGATCGACTCTCAAGCGTCCTCGAGAGCACGTTCCAAAGCATCCACGCGCGCCCGCAAGAGCCGCAGTTCCCGGTCTTGTTCTTCACGAGAGGACAGCAGCGCTTCATACATCCCCCGCAGCGCTGAATCGCGAAGGCGAAACGCGCGTGGAATCCACCATAACAGGCGGCTGCTCAGCCCGAAAGCAAGCCGGCCGAATCGCCCTCGCAAGGTCGGTGGATTATGTGGCAAGACCCCGCTATCGCTCTCAATTTCGGCTAACTTCTGCCCCAGGCCGGATCGATCCAGTTCAGCATTGACTACGAAATCCGCCGCGATCGATTTGTAATCCGGGACCGATTCTCCCCCCGGTGTTCCAGAGGCGAGACGCGCATCCAACTGGCCTCTAGCCGCGTCAAACAAGCTTTCTGGCGTGAAATACTGCATAGTCGTCGTCTGCCTCGCGGGCCGCCGTGTGTTAAAACACAGGAAAGCCTCAATATATCCGCATGGAAGTTGCCCGCTAGTGAATCATTTAATCATGTACCGTTGTTTTCGCGATCTGGAGGGCTTCCTGAATCCATGTGGATAGTCCGGCTCGCCCTACGCCGTCCGTACACTTTCGTCGTGATGTCGGCGCTCATTGTGATCCTTGGTGTCGCGGCAATCATGAGCATGCCGACGGACATTTTCCCGAATATCGATATACCCGTTGTCAGTGTCATCTGGAGCTTCAATGGCGTCTCTCCCGATGAGATGGCTTCGCGCATCACGACCATCTCCGAGCGCGCCATGACTACCGTCGTGAACGATATCGAGCACATGGAGTCGCAGTCTTACAACGGCGTGAGCGTCATCAAGCTTTACTTCCAGCCCAGCGTGAAAGTGGAACTGGCTATCGCTCAAATCACATCTTTATCGCAGACGATTTTGCGCGTGTTGCCCCCTGGCATCTTCGCGCCCGGAATTGTCAAGTACAACGCCGCGAGCGTTCCCATACTGCAGCTCAGCGTCAATAGCAAGAGCTTAACCGAGCAGCAGCTTTACGATTACGGTACGAATTTTATCCGCACGCAACTCGCCACGGTGCAAGGCGCGTCCGTGCCGCTTCCGTATGGTGGCAAGCCGCGTCAGATCATGGTCGATCTCGATCCGGAAGCGCTCTATGCCAAGCATCTCTCCGCTACGGACGTCTCAAACGCCATCAACGCCCAAAATCTGATTCTGCCCGCCGGAACGGCTAAAGTGGGCGACCGCGAATACCTCGTCCGGCTGAACAGCAGCCCCCAGCTTGTTTCGGCGATGAACGATCTGCCGATCAGGACGGTAAACGGGGCTACCGTTTTTATCAAGGACGTCGCGCAGGTGCGAGACGGGTTTGCGGTGCAGGCCAACGTGGTGCGGCAAAATGGCGGGCGGTCCACGCTATTGACCGTGCTCAAAAGCGGCAACGCCTCCACGCTGGACATTGTCAAGAAAGTGAAAGAAGCTTTACCGCGAATCTTAGCCGGTCTGCCGCCTGAATTGAGCGTGACGCCTCTGTTCGATCAATCCATTTTTGTGCGCGAAGCCATTACCGGCGTGGTGCGCGAAGGCGCGATCGCGGCAGTGCTCACCGGTTTGATGATTCTGCTGTTCCTGGGAAGCTGGCGCAGCACGTTGATCGTCTGTATCTCAATTCCACTTTCCATCTTGACGTCGCTGATTGTCATGAGCCTTTTCGGCGAAACAATTAACGTGATGACACTCGGCGGCCTTGCTCTTGCCGTGGGAATTTTAGTTGACGACGCCACTGTAGAAATTGAAAACGTGCATCGCAACATGGCGCAAAAGAAACCCATCACTCGCGCGATCCTCGATGGCGCGCAGCAAAT
>JALYXS010000113.1 GCA_030946965.1 Acidobacteriota bacterium | reverse complement strand
GGAAGCGGATTTCACGACCGGCAAATGGCATCAGTTGGCGATGCACATCCGCTGGTCTGAAGACAAGGACAAAGGAAACACGCGGCTCTGGTTCGACGGCGTTCTGGTCCTTGACAAGAAGTTAAAGACCAAAGGTCCCGAGACCGTCTACTTCTGTCAGCCCGGAATCCATCGCAGTCCGCATCTTCCGTCGGTCGACACCATCTACTTCGACAATTTCATACTCGCCGACACCCTGGAAGAGGTCGTGAAGGTACTCCCGAAGCCGGCTATCAGAAAAACAGCTTCACTCCGAACTCGATAATCCGGTCGCTGTTCAGTGTCGCCGTCACCTGTCCGCCCGACGATTGATCGATATTCGTTCCCGGCGCCTGAAATACGGGATGGTTGAAGACATTGAAGATCTCACCGCGAATTTCGACCCGCTTCGATTCCGAAATAGAAAACAACTTCATGACCGAGAAGTCGAACTGCTTCAGCGAATCGGCTCGAAGAATGTTCCGCCCGCTGTTGCCGTAAGCGTATTGGGCCGGAAGCGCAAACGCGTCCGTAAGATTCGGATAGAGGGCGCGGCAACTGGAGTTACTGGAGGTGTAGAACCAGCAGTTAACGCTTCCGGGCACGAACGGCATCCCGATCAATCGGGGACGCTGGCCACCTTCGCCAATGTTGGCGCGGTCGGAACTGATCGCCGGAGTAAACGGCAGGCCCGACTTCAGCGTGACGACAGACGAGATCTGCCACCCGCCAAGGGCTGCGTCCACCACGCGCGGCGCGCTCCCCAGGAATTGTTTCCCCTTGCCCACGGGAAGCTGGTAATTGAAGCTAATGCTCCCGACGTGCGTTGAATCGAAATCGCAAACCGCATGATTCTTGCCGATCAACCCCGTGCTGGGAGGCGTTCCTTCATCGGTTCCGGTATCGAGGCACTTCGAGTAAACGTACGAACCCATCAACGTGAGTCCGCGCCAGTCGCGAACCTCAATCTGGTTCTGCAGTGCGTTGTAGCTGGCCTTTCCGCTCCATTGCGCGAGCGTCATGGGGCCCCACTGTGGATAGGGACGCCTGGATTGAATGTCGCCGGGCCCTGGCGCCGGATCGTTTACATTCGGGGCCGATTGCAAGCGTACCGTCCGATTCCCCACGTACGCAACCGTTAGCGCGACGCGCGAGGCGAGCTGCCGTTGAATCGAAAGATTCCACTGGTGCGTGTACTGGTTACGCAGATAGACCAGCGCGGAACCGACCGACGGCGTATCGCAGGAAATCATCACCACGCCCCACGGGCACGGCTGGCCAGGATTCGGATTCGGTGAAGCGATGGGCGCTCCTCGATAGAAGTTCCCGAACGTACGAGTGGGAGCGGCGGGCGCGCGGTTGTTGAAAACCGTTTGGTTATCGGAGAGCGGCACGGTAACAACCGTGTGATTGAGAAGGTTGGTATCGGGGTAAGTGAAAAAGATCCCGTACCCCGAGCGAATCACCCACTTATCCGATCCGAAGGGACTCCAGGCAATTCCAACTCGCGGCGCGATATCCAGGTGATCCGACGGAGTGATCGAATCTGGCAAGCCAACCTGGTTGCTGTAAACATAACGATCCGCGAACAGAGGCAACAGTAGCGGAACCAGCGGTTGCGCCGTCGGAAGGTTCTGAAGGCCTCTAGGGACGATAATCTTGCCTGTCGCGACGTCGAAGCCGGTCCGGGTCAGGTTTACTCCCTTATAGAAAGGATTAATTTCCCATCGGAAGCCCACGTTGATCGTCAATCCCGGCCTGACGCGCCACGTGTCGTTGAAATGTACAGCCTTGAACAGGTCGTAGTCTCCCTGCAGCGTTTGATAGGGTCCGCGCGTGCCGCTGTCGGGAATTCCCAGAAGCAAATCGGCGATTGCGTTCCCACTGTAAGCGCCCGAAAACGTCCATACTCCGACCGAATTTTGGCCCACGCTGAAGCCGCTCCAGATGTTCAACAGCTCCCCGCCGAATTTTATCTCATGCTTGCCGTGAATCCAGCTAACCGAGTCCGATTCATTCCAAGTCCGAACCTTGATAGCTTTTGGCCGGCCATCGAATGGCGAGCCTTGAAGCGTCGCGTAACCGGTCAGGTTAATGTTCGGCATGCTTTGTACTGGAGTGACGATAGGGTTGTCAAAGCCCTGAATACCCGCTTGATCGTTGATATTTTGCCCCGTCAATACGGTCCCAAATACAAACGGCGAATCGTACCAGGAAACCTGGGCCGCATTCAGCACATTCGGACCGAAGATATGCGTCCATCGCATGGTTGCGTCCTGAGCCTTGCTCTTCAGTTCCGTCCCTCCAAGCGCCGGGTAATTGAGCGCGTTGCTCTCGTTACTATCGGAGATGGAGTACCGGGCCAGCAAAGAATCTCTCTCAGTTATGCGCGCGTCCACCTTCATATCGCCTTCGTCATTGTTTTGCTGCAGCGAGGGAGCGTAGATGAAACGATTCGTGCTGCCCTGGACCACGTTCGGCAGCGGCAGAAATGGAATAAAAAAGGCGCCTTGAGGCGAGAGGCGATTCGCCGGGATGACGTTTCCGGGGAACGGCTGGCGGGTTAGCGGGTCCACGATAACTTTGCCGGGCAGCAGGTCGCTGAAATTTCCCGATCTTTCGGCGGCGCTGGGAACAACGTCGTTGAACGAGAGCCCCTGGCGCAAACGAGTGCCCTGGTAATCCGCGAAAAAAAAGACGCGATCCTTCACGATGGGACCGCCGACGGTGCCCCCGAACTGGTTGCGCTTCAGCGGCGTCACTTTCGGAAGAAAGAAATTGCGCGCGTCGAGCTTGTCGTTCCGAAGGAATTCAAATAGGTTTCCATGGAAGGAGTTCGTGCCGCTTTTCAACGATGCGTTTACCAGGTTCGGCGTGTGACCGAATTCCGGGGCCATGTTCGCCGCGGCGACACTAAACTCCTGGATCGCGTCGACGTTCGGAGAAATCAACGTTCCACCCAGTTCAAAGTTGGTCACGTTCGCGCCATCGAGCGCCCAGCCCGTGAAAATATAGCTCGATCCATTGACGGTCACGTTGACATTCCTCGCGCGAAGCTCGCTCCCGTTGAAACCGGCGGTTTGCGCGCGCGGAATGAAAGTCGCGCCGGGCGTCAGTTGCGTCAGCTCCCAAAAATTACGGCCGTTCAAGGGAAGTTCCGCGACTTGCGACGCGGGAACCAAGTGGCTTACTTCGGCGGAACTGGTCGCGAGTAGCGGAACGGCGGCTTCGATGGTGACTTCCTGGCTGGTGGCCCCAAGTTCCAAAGTGGCATCCACCGTTGCATGATCCCCGGTGTGGAGCGCCAGACTCGAAACCACGAACGTCTTGAATCCGTGGAAGCTCACGGTGAAGGTGTATTCGGCGGGTTCGAGGTTCGGAATCACATACTCACCCGACGAGCCGGCCGCGGCGGAACGGCTGAAATCCGTGCCCTTATTTTTTACGCTGACCGATGCGCCCGGAATCACGGAACCGCTATTGTCCCGGACGGTTCCATCGAGAGACGCCTGGCTAATTTGCCCGTACGCCCCTGCTCCAACTAACGCGACGCTCAACGCCAGAGTTCTAATTGGAAAGAAAATCATGGGAATGATTGTCCTGGTATATCACGGCGCCACCGTGCCGCGGCGATTACAGGACCACGATTGGATGATAAATATTGGGTAGCTTGGCTTCGCCAATGGCAATCAAATCGCCACCTTCCGAAACGGCTCTTACATGCCGCGTGCCTGGTTGCGCTCGAAAAGGTTGCGCTCGGAAAGGAGAGGCATGGAAATCCCGTCCGTTGCGAATCTGCACGGCGGTGAGCGCATCCACTATCACGCTCGGAATTTCGGGCAGCATCTCAGCCATGGAGATCAGCGATTCCGCCGCGCCTTTCTCTTGAAACTCCGCGATGCCACGCGCTTGCGCGATCGTGAAATTGCCCGCAACGGTTCGCCGCAACGCATGCACGTGCGCGCCGCACCTGAGCGCCAGCCCCGCTTCATGCGCGATCGCCCGGATATATGTTCCCGCGGAACAACGAATCAGCAAAGACGCCATCGGGCCTTCGATCTTCAAAACGGCCAGCTCTTCAATTTCCACTTCGACTAGCGCCAGTTCGGGATCGATATTCCGGCGCGCGAGTTTATACGCGGGTACTCCGCCCACTTTCTTGGCCGACACCGGAGGCGGCGCTTGCAAATGTTTCCCGCGCGACTTAGCGAGCGCCGCTTCGAGTTCGGCGGCGTCGATATGGGGCTCCACGATTTCCGTGGTCGCCACGCCCGCGCGGTCGTAAGTGTCCGTCGCGAAGCCGAACCGCACGACCGCCTCGTAAGTCTTTGCCGATCGTGTATAGAACTGCGCCAGCCGGGTCGCCTGGCCAACTACCAGCGGCAGTACGCCGGTCGCGATCGGATCGAGCGTGCCCAAATGCCCCACTCTGCGCGTCCCGGCGATACCTCGCATCTTGTTGACGACATCGTGCGAAGTCCATCCCTCGGGCTTATCGACGACCAGAACACCAGACAGAACGCCATCCACTTATTGCGCCGCTTCCAGTTCCCCGAGCACATTCATCAACACTGTTCCGACGATCTGGAAACTGTTCGCCGAGAGCTTGTCCATGGTGTCTTGCGGCGTGTGCCAGTACGAATTGTTCGGCCCGTAATTGAAGTCGATCAGATCGAGGGCCTTGATGCCGGCGCGCAGAAACGGGATGTGATCGTCGGTGATGGCGCTTGGCGCGCGCGGAAAATTACGGGAGTATCCGAGGCGGTCCGCCGTGTCCCAAACAATCTTGCGGATGGAAGCGGCGGACTCGCCGTCGAAGAGCAACTCCAGATCTTTGTCGCCGATCATATCGACGTTGATCAGGGCCTTGATGCGGGAAGCCATGCCGTTCGCCGCCCATTTTTCCGCGAGATGCCGGCTGCCGTATAAGCTATCCGTGTCCGTCCACTGTTTGAATGCCTCTTCGCCATCGAGGAACACGATATAGACGTCGTCCTTGTGAGCGGCTCCCTGAAGCGCTTCCGCCATCTCGAGCAAAAAGCCAGTGGAGGAGCCGCCATCGTTCGCGCCCACGAAATCGGACTGGAGCTTCGTATCGTAATGTCCGCTGAACACAACCGCTTTGCCCGAAGTTCCGGGAAGAGCCGCAGGAAATTTCGCGATGATGTTTTCCATGGCAACGGGTCCGTCGGGGGTCTTCGCGTTGAAACTATCCGGAATTATTTCACAGCCGCGCAATTTGAGTTGCCGCACGATGTAAGACTGAAGCTTGTGAATCGCGGGCGTGCCT
>JALYXS010000105.1 GCA_030946965.1 Acidobacteriota bacterium | reverse complement strand
GGTAAAGGCGGCGAGCGCCCACGGCCGCATCACCGGAATGGTTCTGACTCTAATGCCTCTTGCTTTAATCGTCGTTCTTACGGTGATCGCTCCGGAATACCTGGGCGGGCTGCTGGTGGATACCGACGGCAAGTACATGATCCTGGGATCGATCATCGGCCAGCTTTTGGGCTTCTATTTTATCCGGAAGATCATCAATATCAAGGTTTGAATGCCCGCTATATTCATGTCCGTCTTGTTGTTCGCCTTCTTGATGGCATCGATCTCGTATTACGGTTACCGCCGATACGCGCGGCCTGGGCGCATCTACGAGCAGCTCGCGAATTCAATCGACGCAAGCCCGGTCGAGAACTTAATCAAGCCGGCGTCACGGGCCAAGAATATCTTGCAGATATTCCGGCGAATTGGGGATCAACTTCCCATTTCGCCTCTCGATGCGGGTCTCAGGCGGCGCTACCTGATTGCGGCGGGCTACCGATCCGAAACAGCCGTGCAAATTTTCTACGGGATCAAGGTCGTACTCGCCGTCAGTTTGTTTTTGACGGCCTTCCTTTTGCGGGGATACATTCACTTTAACTTTGTCTTACGCACCGTGACTCTAGCCGCCTCCGCGTTCGCCGGGTATTTCGGTCCAAACCTATTTCTCGAGCGGCTGGTGGGGAAGCGGCAGGAGGAATTGCGGCTGGCTCTGCCCGATGCACTCGATCTGATGGTCGTTTGCGCGGAAGCGGGGTTAGCGCTCGATCAAGCAATCCTGAACGTCAGCCGCGAGCTGAAGATCACGCACAAAGCAATCTGCCAGGAATTGAGCATTGTGACGCTCGAAATCTTCGCCGGAAAGCGCCGGGCTGAAGCTTTGCGCAATTTCGCCGATAGAACTGGAGAAGACGAAATCCGAAAACTGGTTGCCATTCTGATTCAAACGGACCGGTTCGGCACGAGCATGGGCGATTCATTGCGGACACAATCGGACTTCTTACGGACGCGGAGGCGGCAAGACGCGGAAGAGCGTGCCGGGAAGGTCGGCGTGAAGCTGATTTTTCCGATCTTCTTTTTTTCAATGCCTTCGATGCTGGTGGTTGCGGCGGGACCTGGAATCTTGCAGATATTCAAGAATCTTTTTCCGCTGATGAAGCAGTTTTAAAGAAATAAAAGACGTTCAAGATAACGGGAACACCATCCCAAGAGGAGAATTACATATGGAAAGCACAATGTTTCAGGCGGTTCTCTGGATCGGCGCCGGGACGATCCTGATCCTATTTCTGGCCCGCCGCCGTAAACGCAAATTGGTTCGTTGAGCGACGCCCGTATGCCGTCAGTTGCTCCTGGCTCGGCGCCGGCCGCCCTGGTTTGCCACAACCGGGATGGCAGGCGCGCATACAAACAGCGTGGCTCGCAGGTGGTCGAGTTCGGGTTGGTCCTCGTGCCGTTCTGCGCCTTCATTTTCTTGCTCATGGATCTCTCCTGGGCCATATTCGTAAAGGCGACGATGCAGTACGCGGTACGGGAGGGCGTGCGATACGCGGTAACCAGCCAGACGATGCCCTCCATGGGTCAAGATGCTTCGATCAAGACAGTGGTGCAGCAAAATTCAATGGGATTCCTGAACGGTTCAGCCGGAGCGGCGGAAATATTCATTCGGTACTACACACCGGATACGCTTGTCGAAACGGCGAGCAATGCGGGTGGAAATCTGGTCGAAGTTTCGGTTGAAGGATACTCGCTCACGCCGTTAGGGCCGATTCTCCGTAGCGCCGCCCCGTTGATCCTGACGGCACGTTCGTCCGACCGGATGGAAGGATCTCCAGGCGGGATCGCGCCAACGCGCTAGCGTTCTGTCCCGTCTAATGTTTCTCAATTTTGCTCGGATCGGAAAGGGCGAGAGGCACTATTATCGATTCCCAGTTTCGTCCGGGTTGGCGGGCGAAACCGCCCGCCCCACAAAATGTAAAAACGCGAGAGCGTGTGCACAATGAAGCGGCGTAAACAAGGCGAGAGTGGAAGTATCTTAGTCGAATTCGTTCTGTCTTCGCTATTCTGGGTGCCGCTGTTGATGGGGACGTTCGTGATCGGGTTGAATCTCCTGCGCGCGATCCAGGTAATGCAGGTTTGCCGCGATGCCGGCCACATGTTTGCCTACGGGGTCGATTTCTCGCAAACCGGAAATCAAAATCTGCTTATCCGGTTAACGAACGGACTGAATTTTAGTACCAGCGGAGGTAACGGCGTCGTCATTTTCTCCACGGTAAGCGCGATCGGCGCTCTTCAATGCACGGCGGCGGGCTATCAGGCGGATACGACTAACTGTCCGAACCTTAATCAGATCGTCTTCACGCGCCGCATTGTGGTCGGCAATTCCTCCGCGCGCGCAAGCAATTTTGGAACGCCGGGTAGCGGAACGGTCGATGGCAACGGATACATATTGGCTTCCGACTATCTGACCAACATATCGGAACGGGCTACGGGCTTTTCGACGCTACTGCCGCTTGCCGCCGGGCAAATCGCGTACTTGACGGAAACCTATCTGGCATCGCCCGATATCGACTGGACCAACTTCATGACCGGAACGGGAGTGTATGCACGCACCATTTTCTAAGCGGGCTGGCGCAAAACGGCAGAGGGGCGCCGCGCTCATCCTGCTCACCTTGATGGTCGGGACCGTGCTGATACCGATCGTGGGGCTTGCAATCGATGGAACCATCCTGTTTTTCGTCAAAACGAAGCTCGCCGCCTCAGTCGATGCGGCGGCGCTTGCCGGAGCGCGGTCATTGAGCACGGGGTTGGATCTTCCGAGCCAAAACGCGGCGGCTCAAGCGACGATCCAGTCGTTCTTCAACGCGAACTATCCAGCCGGCTTCTGGGGTACGACCAATCCAACTCTTACCACCAGCATCACCCAGACCGCTTATAAGACGCGCACGGTGGACATTCAAGCGTATGTCGATAGTCCTTTGTATTTCATGCGAATTCTAGGCCAAAATACGTCCCGGATCGCGGCTCACGGACAGACGACGCGGCGCGACGTGAATGTCATCATGGTAGTGGATCGTTCCGGTTCGATGAACAACAACAATGCCTGCGCGGCATTCCGGGCGGCGGCTACCCAATTTGTCGGCAGCTTCGTAAACGGCCGGGACCGGATCGGTCTTCTTGAATTTGGCGGGACCACAAACCTGGACTATGCACCCAACCTTAATTTCCAAACGAGTTCTCCGACCCTCGCAACCGTAATCGGAAACGTGGTGTGCGACGGAAATACGAACACTGCGACTGGAATTTGGGAGGCCTATCAGCAACTTCAAGCGATCAATGAGCCGGGCGCGCTGAACCTGATCCTATTATTCACCGACGGACGGCCCACCGCCTTAACCGCTAGCTTCCCCGTAAAACGGCTAAATGACACGCGGTGGGGCTGGGACAACTACACCACGCCGGTCGCGTCGCCCCCAAGCACTTGCCGGGATGCGGCCAACCGGACCTATCCGAACCCGCAATGGAGCCCTGGATCGATTACCGGAATTATCGCGACATACACAAGCTACTGGGCCGATCAGGGTTGGACGTGGGGGGTAGACAACTACCACGCCGTGAGCCAGTCGAATGACGCCGAGCAGACGACCACAACCGCGCCATTGGCCGTGACAAGCGGCTGCTCTTTCCGCGGGGCCTGGGACACGGGTGCGAACCCTAGCCAGTTTATGATGCGGCAAGATATCGCCTATATACCGGATCAGGATTTCTACGGGAATTCCACGCACGGGTACCAGCCGGTGGTGCCGTTCCTGAACGGTCCCTATACCGGCAAAATCCGCCCCGATGTACCGAGCACGCTTCGTTATGCCGCTTACAATGCAGCGGACAACGCGGCTTCGAGGATTCGCAACGACTCATCTCTAACACCGATTTTTTACGTAATCGGGTTGGGCGGGAACGACGCCGAGGGCATCGACCATCCGTTTCTCCAACGAATCGCGAACGTTCCCGAAAGCCCCATCTACGATTCCACAAAGGCGAAGGGTCTTTATATATATTCGCCCACCACGACACAGCTTGGCGATGCATTTGCGCGGGTCGCGAGCGAAATCCTGAGGATTTCACAGTAATTCAACGCCAGTTTCCCAGCGCTTGCCGCAGCGTAACAGCCTGACCCAGGTGATAAGCATTATGGTCTGCCGCCAGCAGCGCCTCGCGAAAAATCGTCTGTCCGCCGCCATGCGGAATGGGCGCGAGCAGATCCGTGGATGGATCCGCGACCAGCCGCTGCATCGCCTCCAGATCCGACT
>JALYXS010000084.1 GCA_030946965.1 Acidobacteriota bacterium | reverse complement strand
TGGGTTTTGTACCCGCGTTGGCCGACAATGCGAAGGAGCCCGATCCGAACGAGATCATCAAGAAGTTCGCCGCCAAGGAAGCGGCCTTCCAGAAAGCTCGCGAGAACTACACTTACCGGCAATCGGTGAAGATTCAGGAGCTCGATGCGGATGGCAATCCGCGCGGCAAGTACGAAATTGTCTCGGACATCGTTTTCGGCGGCGATAATAAGCGCTCCGAACACGTCGTGCGCGCCCCCGTTTCGACGCTCCAAAACATCCTGTTGACTCCCGACGACGAGGCGGATTTGCGGAATGTACAGCCCTTCGTTCTGACGACAAGCACCATCGGCGAGTACGATATTCGCTATCTCGGGAAGCAGAAAGTGGATGAAATTTCCTGCTACATGTTTTCCGTCAAGCCCAAGACCCTCGAAAAGGGAAAACGCTATTTTGAAGGCGAGATCTGGGTGGACGATCGCGATTTGCAGATCGTCAAGACCTATGGAAAGGGCGTCGGAGTGAGGCATCGCGGCCAAGACGACCAGTTCCCGAAGTTCGAAACTTACCGCGAGCAGATCGACGGAAAGTATTGGTTCCCGACTTACACGACGGCGAACGATACGCTGCGCTTCCAGGCCGGTCCGCAGCGCATTAAAATGACCGTGAAGTACGAGAATTATAAACAGTTCAAAAGCGACGCGACCATCACCTTCGGCGACGAAGTGGAGAAGAGCGCGCCAACGCCGCCCCCCAAGTAAGTTTAGTTGCCGGCGGCGTTCAGGACGCGGGTGCACTCCAGCGCGATTTCCCAGTTCTCGCGCGTATGCACGATCAAGACGGGATGCGCGGAATCCGGCAACGCGATGTTTACATCGGGCGGCGACTCCTCGTTTTTTTCGAGATCTAATTTCAAGTTTAGAAACCCGAGGCCGTCGCAGACGGCGGCGCGCAAGGGAGCGCAATTTTCACCCACGCCCGCCGTAAAAATCAGGGCATCCAGGCCTCCCAGGCTTCCGAGCATTGCGCCGATATAGGACCGGACGCTGTGGACGTACATGTCGAACGCGAGTTGGGCGCGCGGGTTGCCTTCCTGCTTCGCCTTGAGAACCTCGCGCATGTCTTCGGAGATGCCCGAGATCCCCTTCAATCCGGATTCTTGATTGAGCACGCGGGCAAGCAGAGCGGCGTCGTGGCCGCGATTGTTGAGCAGATATAACAGAATGGCCGGGTCCACCGAACCCGAGCGGCTGCCCATCATGAGCCCTTCTAGCGGCGTGAAACCCATGGTGGTGTCGATCGAAACACCGTCGCGAATGGCTGCGAGCGAACAGCCGTTGCCGAGATGGCAGGTGATCAGGCGAAGCGATTTCAAGTCGCGGCCGAGAATTTCGGCGGCCCGGCGCGAAGTGTATTGATGGCTGATCCCGTGAAAACCGTACCGGCGGATATCTTGATCGAGCCACTCGTAAGGGCCGGGGTAGACGTACGCTTCGGGAGGCAGAGTCGCGTGAAACGCCGTGTCGAAAACCGCGATCTGCGGGGTAGCCGGGCCGAGAATGCGGTCTATGGCTTCGACCCCTTGCAGCTCGATCGCGTTGTGCGCGGGCGCGAGTTCGCGGAGCCCCTTGATGGCTTGTCTCACGCCCGGAGTGATGAGGGTGCTCTCGCGGAAAACTTTGCCGCCGTGAACGATGCGGTGCCCCACGGCCTCGAATTTGTTTTTGCGGGTATCGAGCAGGGCGTCGAGCTGGAGGCCCCCTGGGCCGATATCGGCGTGAGTCTCCCAAATGGCGGAAGAGCTCTCATCCGGATTGAACAGTGAAATTTTGAGGCTGCTGGAGCCTGCATTCAGGACGAGGATGTTCAATCCACAGGATAATTCATGTGTGATAGCTCAGACTCGACCTACAGATTGCGGCGTCCGACCGTCCGGCGACTGTCAGCCTTGCGCAGGGCGGTCGAATTCCCTGTCGCCGAACATTCACGGCGCTTCCGTAAACACTACGGCGTCAGCGGGGGAATCTATCCTCTGGAATGCCAGATGTCAGCAACGCGCGTTTTCCGTCAACTTGACGCCGAAGAGGGATTTGGCCGCAGGCACGAAGCTTGAATCCTACGGCATTGTCCTGCGCCAAGCCTAATTCCCAGTGTGCACTGCGCGTATCGTCCCCACGAGTTTCTTATCTAACTCGGTCTTTCCGTAAGGAAGCCGCGGCACCCAGTCTCATTGCGCCTTCGTAACCTTCAACGATGATCATTGGCGGAATTCGTGGCCGCTGCCGATAAACGCTGGCGGTATGCCCGCTTGGCATCAGTTGCCACGGCGCTGTTTCGGAGGGAATGTATGCATTCCACCTTCACAAGCAGGAACAGGAACGCGAAGTGGAGCGCCAATGCTGCCGCGAGCACGTTGAGCGCGAGGGGGAAGTGCGGAGCGTGGATGGGAAGGTGACTTAAGGCGGCGTGCCGTCCCCACTATCGCCTAAAGCTTCCAGAACCTCGTCAGGCAGCGTAATCATCCGAATATAAGCGGTTCGACGTTCCTTTATGTGACACCAGCGCTGTAGTAGCCGATTGCTGAAGTGTTCACCGTCCGTGCATCGAGCGGCCATGGTCCTCAATTCCGACAAATCCATGACGTGAAACATTGTTTGGGAACGATGATTTTCCGT
>JALYXS010000060.1 GCA_030946965.1 Acidobacteriota bacterium | reverse complement strand
GAGAAGTACTGGTTGTATGACGTGACCTCCGGAAGATTGTGTTTCACAACCTGACTCGGAGGTGCAAACAGAACGGAAACTGCGACTTCGCGGGACAGCCGCGCGGTACGTGGATCGGGCAAACCCTGCCGGTTACCCAACTGCTGTACATACGCAAAATGGAACGGCTCGTCGAACCCTTCCCAGAGCGGCAGCAGGACGCTGTACAGCACTGCGTTTACAAGCGCGTATAAGATAAGCAACGAGCGGGCGGCCTCATTGCCGGCGTTAAGTGGCAGCCACATCCCCATGCTATCGTTGAAAACGGTGCCGCTTTCGCCCCTCAATTTTCATCTCGATCACTATGATGGGCCGCTCGATCTTTTGTTGGACCTGATCCGGAAGCAGCAAATCGACATTCGGGATATCCCCATCGCCACCATCACGTCCCAATATCTCGCGTATCTCGAAAAGGCCCGCGAGATGGACATGGATATCGGCGCGGAGTTCGTTTTCATGGCCGCAACACTCATCCACATTAAATCGAAGATGCTGCTGCCAAGCGATCCCGAATTGAAATCGGGCGACGCAAGCGACGATCCGCGCCAGGAACTCGTCGAACGATTGCTGGAGCATCAGAAGTTCAAGAACGCCGCCGAAATGCTGCAACAGAAACGGATGCTCGAAGAAAATGTTTGGTCGAATCCGCAGATGAAAGCGTTCGTCGCGGATGAAGAAGACCCCGGCCTGGCAATCACGCTTTTCGATCTGGTGAAAGCCTTTGGCGACGTGCTTGAACGCGTCAAAACGCGGCCAATTTACGAAGTGACGAACGAGGAAGTCAGCGTTCAGGACATGATCGCGCATCTCCGGTCGCTGCTCCAGAACTCGCGGCCCGATAAACCGGTCTTCATCCTTCAAGTGCTGGAACGGCAGCGCTCGCGGCGCGCCATGATTTGCCTGTTCCTGGCCGTGTTGGAATTAGTAAAGATGCAGGCTGTCGTGATTTGCCAGAAAGACCTGTTCGGGGAAATCGCTCTGCTGAAGCACGAGAATTTTGACGCGACGGTTGGTTCCGGCGAATCAGCGCCGGCCCTTGAAGAGGAATACAAATAACAGGAATGGATACCACGGAAATCGCCGAAGCTCCGCCAAGTCTTCCCGTGGAGGAAATGTCGGCCGAAGAGCTGCTTCCCGACCAGCCGGGCCAACTCGAGCCCGCGCCCGCCGGAGACGCGGAACTGAAAGCGGTCATCGAAGCCATCGTCTACATTACGGATGAGCCGCTCTCGATGGAGCAGATCGCCGGCGCGCTGGGGCAACCTCGGGAACGGATTTCTACTCTGCTTGAAGAACTGGTCGCCGAGTTCGAAAAACCAGAGCACGGCTTGAGCCTTCGCGAGATCGCGGGCGGCTTCAAGATGACGACCAAGCCCGAACATCACGAAGCTGTCCGGGCGTTCGTCAAGAGCCTGAAACCGCCGATGAAACTCTCGCTCGCGTCGCTCGAAACGCTGGCGGTCATCGCCTACAAGCAACCGATTACGGCCCCGGAGATTATGGAAATTCGCGGCGTGCAGGGCGCCAGCGTCCTTAAGACATTGCTCGATCGCAAACTCATCGCGGCCGCCGGGCGGAAGAACGTGGTCGGCAAGCCGATTCTTTACAAAACCACCAGGGAATTCATGGTCCAGTTCGGGCTGCGGGATCTCAACGAGTTGCCTTCGTTGAAGGAATTCGAGGAGATCCGGCGCATGTCGATGTCCGATCCCGAACCGGCGGCCGAACACATGAATGCCCCGGCGGAAGAATAATGGCCGACGAGCGCCTTCAGAAGATCGTGTCCTTCGCGGGAGTCGCATCCCGCCGGAAGGCCGAGCAGATGATCCTTGAAGGACGCATCACTGTCAACGGGGCTGTCGTTACGGAGCTCGGAAGCAAAGCGGATCTTGAGCGGGACCACATCAAGGTCGATGGCAAACTGCTGCACGCGCCCCGCAATCTGATTTATCTCGCGCTCTACAAGCCAAACAATTGCATGACGACGATGGACGATCCCGAGGGCCGCGCCACCGTGATGGATTTGCTGCGCGGCCTGAAGGATCGCGTCTATCCGGTTGGACGTTTGGACTACCATAGCGAAGGCCTGCTGCTGCTTACCAACGACGGCGAACTTGCCAATGCCATCACGACCGCGGCCAACCACATCCCGAAAGTTTATCTGGTGAAAGTTACTGGCACGCTGGCGGCCGATCAGGAGGAAGCGTTCCGCAACGGCATCCTGCTCGAAGGGCGGCGCACGGCGCCTGCCGGCTTAAAGTTGCTGCACCGCGCCGAAAATCCGTGGTATGAAGTGCGGCTGATTGAAGGCCGCAAAAATCAGATCCGGATGATGTTCAAGCATTTCGGAAAGCTGGTCGAAAAACTGAAACGCGTGAAGATCGGACCGCTCGAAGTGGGTTCGCTGAAACCGGGAGAGTTCCGCCATTTAGCGCCGGGCGAAATCGAGAAACTTAAAAGGATCGTGGCGGGGAAGCCTTCGGCACGCACGGGCAAACCGGCTTCAAAGCGCCCCGCGCAGAGTCCCGCCGCGGCGCGAGCGCGCCGCCCCGCCAGGAAGCGAACGGAATGAAAACGATAGAGGAAATTCTGCAAGCCGGCAAAACGATCGCGGTGGTGGGTCTTTCAAACCGGAAATTCCGGGCAAGCTACGGCGTCTCCGCCTACATGCAGAGCGTGGGCTACCGGATCGTTCCGGTAAATCCGCTAGAGGCAGAAGTGCTCGGCGAGAAGGCCTATTCCACCCTCGATGAGATACCGGAGAAAATCGACATCGTGGACATTTTCCGGCGCTCCGAATTCGTTCCGGAGATCGTGGACGCCGCGATTCGGATTGGCGCGAAGGCCGTGTGGATGCAGGAAGGCGTGGTCCACGAGGATGCCGCCGCGAAGGCGAGGGACGCGGGCTTGGACGTCGTTATGGATCGATGCATTTTGAAGGAGCACCGCAAGTTAATGCGGTAGCGGATTGTAAATAGACGAGCTAAACGGTTAATAAACACAACCGCTTTCTCGGTACGCTTCTGACAAACTTCCGAGACGCCGTTTCCGGCCAATGTATGGCTTTCCAACCCGCCGAAGACCTTCCCTAAGAACTTCGGCGATGTCTGTTTTTTACTATCCCTTTGCTTGTGATCAGATGTATCGTGCCTTCATGAAACCAACAACGGTCATGCAGTCCTTAGTTCCTTTCCCTCGCGCAGTGAGTTTTGCGAAGCGTCATAAGAGTATTCAGCAAATGCGACACTCAATAGAGCTCTTCTGTTTATTCCTGCTTGCGACGGCAATCGCCGGCGCAGCCCCACCATTTGGCACGTGGAAATTGAATCTTGAAAAGTCGCGATTCGAACCAGGCCCCGCACCAAAGAGCTTCACGCTGACGTTCGTCCCAGCCGAAAACGGAGCCTACCGAGTTACCGCAAGTGGCGAAACCAGCGATGGCGCACCCATCGAGACGACTTACCTGCTGAAAGAAGACGGCAAAGATTATCCGGTTACCAAGGCGCCTTTCGACAGCATTGCGATCACGAACGAAAAACCGAATATATCTCTCATCACGATGAAACAGCAAGGCAAGGTATTCGAAAGAACGCGGTCGGTGGTCTCAGGAAAGTTAATGACGAACACCAGCGATGGCTTAGATGTAAGCGGCAAACGGTTCCACGCTGTCGAGGTCCTCGAGAGGCAATAATCTACGCCTCAGCAGGGCGGCTGCAACGGAAAATTCGCATTCCGACTAGACCAACATTGCCAGTTCCGCCAGCGGTTCCCGGACGCGCCCCCATGGCCGGGAAACACTATCTCCAACGCTGGTCTTTCGCGGCCATCGCAATCCTGATGATCGTTATGTCGATCGCAGGATTCGCCCCTGCGATTCTGAACCCGGCTGGGCGGCGCGCGCCAGTTTCAGCACTTGCTGCAGTCCACGGCATCGTATTTTTCGCGTGGTTGCTGCTGCTTCTCGTTCAGACCTTGCTGATCGCGTCGAAACGCATCGCATGGCATCGCATGGCATCGCAGGGTCGGCGTGACTTCATTGTTCCTGCTGGCAGCCATGGTTCCACTCGGGTACGAGACCACGATTGCCATGGTCCGGCGCGGTTATGATCTTAGCGGAGATCAATCCGTAGGTTTTAGTCTCCACCACGCGTTCATCGACGCGCAAACCCGTTCGGTATTTGATCTAGTTGGTTTGGCGTTGTTCGTAATGCTCGCGCTGGGTGCGCTGTGGTTTCGCGGCCGCCCGGCCATCCACAAACGGCTGATGCTATTTGCCAATATTCAATTGACGCTTGCATCTATCACGCATCTGCTGGAACATGCCGGTTTGGTTTCCGCAACAACAGTTATTGGAGGATTCTCCATGTTTCTCGTGGCCACCTTTGCTGGAGATTGGTCTGTCAATAAGAGGATTCACCCGTTGACGGGGCTCCTGGTCATTAGTATTGTATTGCTACCGATTGAAGCTCGCCTGATCGGCCCGAGCCCGGCTTGGCATCACTTAGTCAACTGGCTCGCTGGAACCGCGTAAGGAAGCTCCGCGTCCAGAGCAACCCAAAAGGTGATAAGCTCACCGTCAGCCTTGCGCCATATTCAGTTTGCTAAGCCGGCCGCCAGTCTCAAAGAATTCATACGTTTCTACGTGCAGCGCGACTTCCAGATCGATCGCGGGGTGATTCGACATCCGGTGCCGGCGCGTCCCGCACCGATGATCGTGTTCGAGTTCGGGGATCCGGTCACCATCTTGATTGTCGATCAAGGTATCCGCGTGCCATCGCCGGTGGCAGTGCCGACTGTCGTTGGGCTGCAAACTTGTCGCAGAGTGGAAATGGAACTGCAGGGGAAGATCAGCACCCTCGCAATTATGTTCCAGCCCGATGGCCTGCAGCGGCTCTTCTCGCTCCCTTCGCAGGAATTGCCTAATAGAGGCGGGGACGCTCATGCCGTCCTTGGTTCTTGCATGTCTCAATTGCGCCAAACTCTGGGCGGCCTCTCGTCCTTTGACGAAAGGGCGCGCGTTCTAAACGATTTTTTTTTTAAGGCTCTTCCTTCGACCGCGACGCACAGCATTTCGGAAGTAGTGAGATATATAGTGCGCCAGCGTGGCTGCGTCGACATAGCGGCACTCTCAGATGGAGCTGGATTGAGTCCGCGCCATTTCGCCCGCCGGTTTATTGACTACATGGGCATGCGCCCGAAACTTTTCGCTAGAATCGTCAGGTTTCAAGCGGCGCTTGAGAGCAAAGCCCTCCACTCGGGCAAGACCTGGACCGAAGTCGCGCACGATTTCGGATATTTCGACCAGATGCATTTAATTCATGATTTCGCGCTACTCGCGGGCGGAAGCCCGAAAGAGATGCTGACTCACCTCGAGACTGTTTTTGTGGAGGAGATCAGGCGGATTCGATCAAATGCAGTTGAGGCCGTTGCTGCCTCTGACCGGCGGCTGACGCTTTAAGAAAGTCAGGTCCTCTAAATCATTCAGCAGCCCATTTGAGCGACTCACGCAGAACGCTAGTCTTGATGGATGACGGGTCGTTCGGAAAACGATCCATGTTGACGTACAACGCGCTGACCGCGGACGTGGGCGAGACGCTGTCCGGAAGTCCGATTCTAGGAAGCTTCGCAAGACTAATTCCGGGAGACGCGCTCGTGTTTGCAATAATCTGCACTCTTCCTACGTAGGGCCAAACTGAGCAACTACGCAGGTTGATAGCATGATTTCCCCCGCGCTCAAGCGTAAATTCCGCGTAGCTTAATCGCGAACGCCACCCGATCGAGCGCCAGCATATAGGCCGCGGTCCGGTTATTCACGCTATGCTTTTCCGCATAACCCACGACGGCATCGAAACTGGCGACCATAATTTCTTCCAGCCGCGTGTTTACGAGGTCCTCGTTCCAGAAGAATCCCTGACGATCCTGCACCCACTCGAAGTACGACACCGTCACGCCTCCAGCGTTCGCCAGAATGTCGGGAATCACAAAAATCCCTTTCCCGGCGAGAATCTCGTCGGCCACGGACGTTGTCGGTCCATTCGCCCCTTCGCAAAGAATCCTGCACCTTAATTTCGCGGCATTGCCGGAGTTGATCACGTTCTCGGTCGCCGCGGGAATCAGCACTTCGCATTCAAGGAACATGGCCTCGTGCCGGTCCATATTCTCCCCCTCGGCAAAATCGCGAATGGAACCGGTCTCGTGGCGATGCTCCATCAACGCGGGAATATCGAGGCCGTTCGCGTTGTAAACGGCGCCGTCGTATTCGATTACGCATACGATCTTGAAGCCCAAGCGCGCCATCAACTTCGCCGCCATGCCGCCGACATTACCGAAGCCTTGGATCACCACGCGCGCATCGCCCGGCGCCAGCCCCAACTTCTTCAGCGCTTGCAGCGTCACGATCATGCAGCCTCGTCCCGTCGCCTCCGGCCTCCCTTTCGATCCGCCCAGATCGAGCGGCTTACCCGTCACCACGGCCGTCACGGTGTGGCGGACGTGCATGGAATAAGTGTCCATGATCCACGCCATCACGCGATCGTTGGTGTTGACGTCGGGCGCGGGCACGTCGCGTTCCGGTCCCAGGAAATCGATGATCTCGGCCGTGTAGCGGCGCGTGATGCGCTCCAACTCGTTATCGGATAGCAGGTTTGGCTGGCAAATCACGCCGCCTTTCGCTCCGCCGAAAGGGATATTCACGACCGCGCACTTCCACGTCATCCAGGAAGCCAGCGCGCGCACTTCGTCGAGCGTTACATCGGGCGAAAAACGAATTCCGCCTTTGCCAGGGCCGCGCGCAATCGAGTGTTGCACGCGATAGCCGGTGAAAACCTCTATTCGCCCGTCGTCCAATTGGACCGGAATGTTGACCGTGATCTCGCGAGCGGGTTTTTTGAGAACCTTCCGCAGCCCGTCGTCCAAGTTGAGTTTGGATGCGGCTTCATCGAACCGCGCGGCGGCCGCCAGCCATGGGTTGCACTCCTGCTCGAGTGACAGCATGGCTCTTATTATGCGGTTATCGCCGGTGCAGGTGCGGATGGGGTCTCGCCAATTCCCCGTCGTGGGCGTGCGGATGCGGGCGGATCAGCCGCGCGCTTTCGAGTAGCTTGTAGTCGTGCAAAATTTCAAGCGGGGTTCCGTCCGCCAGCAATGCGCCGTTCTGGAATACGAAGCACCGATCGGCGATGTCCTCCACCGTATCGAGGTCGTGCGTCGCCGTGATCACCGTCTTCGATCCGCCGCCCCAGGAAACCAGAAATTCCGTAATCTGGCTCTGGCTTCGCGGATCCAGCGCGGCGCCCGGCTCATCGAGCAGCAGCACTTCAGGATCGAGAATCAGCACCGACGCGAGCGCCACGCGCTTCTTCTCTCCACCCGACAAGCGATGCGGCGGCCGGTCTTTCAAATGCGCGATGTCCATGGTTTCGAGCATCTTGCCCACCTCGCCGCGAATGCGATCCTTGGGCCAACGAAGCTGCAGCGGTCCGAACGCGACTTCGTCGAACACGCTCGGATTAAATAGTTGAACGTCGGGATTCTGAAACACCAGTCCGGCGCGGCGGCGGAAATCGAACGAGAACCGCTCATCCTCGAAGCGGTCTTCAGTAATCTTCTCGCCGCAAAATGAGATTTCACCCTCTTGGGGGAAATACAATCCGGCGAGCAATCTCAGAAGGGTGGATTTGCCGGAGCCGTTGGCGCCGAGGAGCGCGACGCGCTCTCCCCGCTTCACGGACATCGATACCGTGTCGAGAGCCGTGACCTGGTCGTAGCGGTAGGTCACATTGCGAACGTCGAACGCGTTTACCTCCCCAGCCACGCCGCCGCTCCCGCCACGCCCGCCAGCGCGCCTAGCCTGACCCAATCCGTTGGCTGCATTCGCAAATCGTCGAGTAATCGAACTTCACCGCGAAACCCGCGTGCTTGCATCGCGGTGTGAACCTCGCCGCTCAGTTGCAATGTCTTGCCGAGCAACACGCCGGCGCTCGCGGCGGCTAATCGCCGCCGGTCGGGGCCATCAAGCGTTCCGATCAGCCGGCTCTGCCGCGATTCGAACATATCGCGCGCCGTTTGCAGCAGCAGGAAAATATAGCGATAGGTCATTCCGAGAATCACCACGAAAACGACAGGCACGCGGAAGAACCGGAGCGAGCGGAGCACGTGCGTCCACAAGGTAGACAAGATAAGTAGCATCGAGAACGTCGCCGCGGTCTCCACTCGCAGAATCAAAAACGCCGCGCTGGTCAGTCCTTGATGAGTTACCGGCCAGCCTAACAGCGGCAGCCTGTACACAACGGCGCCTGGAGTAATAAATATTGCGGGGATCGCAATCGCCCCGCTGAACGCGAGCGCCGCGATCCAAACGCGCGTGGCGAGCGCACCCAGCGAAATGCGGGAAAGTAGCGCGAGCACGACGGCAAAAGCGAACAGCCCCAGAAGTACCCGAAGGCTGCGGACCGCGGCCGCGGCCAGAATCAACGCTAGCAAGCCGGCCAATTTAACGCGCGGATCGAAGCGTTGCAGCAATCCGCCGGTGCGTGCCATCTGTTCGGCAAACAGCGCGTGCTCCATGGCTTCGAGCAAGCCCCCGACAGTACGCTCCACGAAGCCTTTGCGCCGCTTCCGTCCAAGCGAAAGCAGCCACTTGAACAGCAGCACGCTCAGGAAGATCAATGCGACACCGGCAACCGCGGAGACAAAGTAACCGAACGACGCGCTCGGGATGAAGCCGGGCGCGTAGCGGGCGAGAGGCGCGCTCCAGAAAGCGGAAAGCCCCGCGAGCCCTTTCGGCGGATGAATGGAAGCATTGGCGAAATCCTGCAAGCTCCACTCGCCCCAGGCGCTGCCGGCGGCCAAAATACCAAGCGGCGTCAGCACGAGTAGGATTGCGAGTCCGGCCCACAGTTTGCGCGCGGTCGGCCAAGCGGCGGATTCAGTTTGCGGTATTGGGTTGTCGCGGTCGGGCGCGTCCGAGGCAGTCACTTTGAGCAGTCCAGGATCGGCGCGCTGTAGATACGCGACGACTCCGCCGGAGATGATTAACTCCGCAAGCCCGGCCAGCGTGAGATGCCCCAGCATCATCGCCGGAATGGAAACGCTCAGCGGGTAGGGCGCGTATAGCGGCGCTCCTGAGGCATCGTGGCATAACATCGGCTGAATGCCGAACTCCACGGCGGCGAACAGGGCCGATACATTGATCGCGCCGTACCCGGCCAGACCAGCCCCAACCATCCGGCGCGTCGATGTGATCCCGGACCCGCGCGCGACCGTACGATAGATCGCGTACGCAACAACCGAGCCAACCACGGCCATGTTGAAACAGTTCGCGCCGATCGCCGTAATCCCGCCATCGCCGAAGAAAATCGCCTGAATGAGAAGCGCGATGGAAATCGCCAGCATCGAAGCCCATGGACCGAGCACTACGGTAGCGACTCCCACGCCAATTGCATGGCCCGTCGTTCCGCCCGGCAGCGGAAGATTGAACATCATCACCACAAAGGAGAACGCCGCGAAAACGGAAAGCAGCGGAACCAGGCGCGTATCTAGCAGCTTCTTCACGCGGCGGAGCGCGACATACCAGAAGGGCGCTGCGGCCGCATACAGCACGGCGCAGGTCGAAGGACTGAGATAACCGTCGGGGATATGCATCGCGCTCTGCCCATGACAATAGCACGGTTGTGATTTTAGTATGGCTGCAAGTACGCGAGGCAAAATACGGGCAAG
>JALYXS010000056.1 GCA_030946965.1 Acidobacteriota bacterium | reverse complement strand
AATCGGTTCGGGAACACTTGGCGTCGGACGTCCCACTGGGCCTCTGGTCCAGCGGCGGCCTCGACTCCTCCACGGTGCTGCACTACGCCGCGTCGGAATGCCCGGCGAAAATTAAGACATTTTCGGTCGGGTTCCCGGGAAGGTCTTGCGACGAGAGCCGCTACTTCCGGGAGATCGCCCAGCGCTACGGGACCGAGCATCACGAACTTGAAATGCGGCCCGATGCCTCGTTGCTGACCGCTATCGAGGATTTGGCATTTTACTCCGACGAACCTGGCGCAGACGCCGGATCGCTCCCCGTCTGGTTTCTCTCCCGCATGAGCCGCGAGCACGTAACGGTAGCGCTATCGGGCGATGGCGGCGACGAGCTTTTCGGCGGATATCAGACTTATCGGGCGGACGACTTGGCGCGCCCCCTGCGCTACGTTCCAGCCGCGATGCGCCGTTCCGTTCTGGCCGGCCTGGTTCGCTGCTGGCCCGTGTCCAACAAGAAAATCAGCTTCGAATACAAGCTCAAGCGGTGGATCGAGGGTTCGCTGCTTCCGCCGGATGAAGCCCACCTTTTTTGGAACGGGACTTTCTCGCAGTCTCAGAAGCGGAACCTCCAGTTCGGCGCAAATGGCCACCATTTGAAGAATTTGTTCGACTGCCTGCCGCAGTCCGAGGAAATTGGATTCCTGAACCGGTATATGCTGCTCGATCAGCAATATTACCTGCCTGACAACATTCTCTATAAGGTCGACCGCATGAGCATGGCGCATTCGCTCGAAGTGCGGCCGCCGTTTCTCGATCACCGCATTGTCGAGTTTGCGGCAAGTCTGCCGGAGAATCTGAAAATCCGGGGCGGCAAGCAGAAATTCCTGCTAAAAGAATTGATGCGGGGGAAGCTCCCTTCGTCCATTCTGCGCCGCCGCAAGGAAGGATTCGATATTCCCACTCACGAGTGGTTCCGGGGATTCCTGCGCCCGCTTTTGATGGATACGCTCTCGCCCGAAGCGGTTGAGAGCACCGGTATATTCGATTTTGATGCGACCGAACAGTTAATCCGCGATCATATGGAGAGACGTGTTAACGCCGGTTATCATTTATGGGGTTTGTTAACCCTTTTCCTGTGGTTGAAAAGGTGGAACGTTCAAGTGGCGCCGGAGTCGGAAATCCGGCGGGAATCGCCCGCGCGAGTGCTCGTGGCGAGCTGATCGTCGTACTATTCGCCGTAGCGATTTTTCTCACATCGATTATTAGTCCGCCGTCGTTGATGGACGACGTGGACGCTGTCCAAGCCCAGATCGCGCGCAACATGCTGCAATCGGGCGATTGGGTGACGGCCCGTCTCGATGGTGTCGCCTATCTTGAAAAATCTCCACTGAAATATTGGATGATCGCGGTGTGTTTCCGCATTTTCGGCGTCCACGATTGGGCGGCGCGCATTCCCATTGCGCTCTCGGCCATTTTGCTTTGCTGGATAACAACCCGCTTTACTAGCTGGGCGATCGGCCCGAAGGCGGGTTTCCACGCGGGGCTTTCGCTCGCCACATGCGTGGGCCTTTTCTTGTTCACGCGCGTTCTGATTCCGGATGTCGTGTTGACGCTTACTATCACCGTCGCGATGTGGGCGTTCCTCCGCGCGCTCGATCCCGAGCTCGATGCGGAAGAGAAGGGGGCCCGCCCCTGGGCTCTGCTGTTTTGGGCTTCCATGGCGGCCGGGCTTTTGCTCAAGGGCTTGATCGCGACTGTTTTTCCGATTGCCACCGGATTGATCTATGTGCTGCTGACGCGCCAACCGCGGCGAGCCTGGAAGCGGTTGACTCCACTGAGCGGGATTCTGGTTTTTCTCGCCATCGCCGCGCCGTGGCACGTGCTCGCGACCATTCGCAATCCGCCGTACCTCGACTTTACGATGCACAGCGAAGCCGGCTCCTATCGCGGCTTCTTCTGGTTCTATTTCATGAACGAGCATGTGCTTCGGTTTTTAAACCTGCGGTATCCGCGCGATTACAATACCGTGCCGCGGCTGTATTTCTGGCTGTTCCATCTGCTGTGGCTTTTTCCTTGGAGCGTGTACCTTCCGGCGGTTGCGAAGCTCGATTTCCGCGCTCCGGACCGGGCTTCGCGAGCGCGTCTGCTGGCGCTGTGCTGGATCGGTTTCGTGCTTGGATTTTTTACGCTCTCGACGACGCAGGAATATTATTCGATGCCGTGCTACCCCGCGTTCGCGCTGCTTCTCGGCTCCGCCTTGGCAGGGGGAAGCGCCTGGCTCCGCGTGGGTACGCGCCTCGCGGCAACGGTGGCGGCAATCGCCTTCCTGGCGATCGCGATTCTGCTTTTTGAAGTAAGAAGCCTGCCCGCTCCCGGAGACATTTCGGTTGCGCTCACCCAACATCCCAACGTATACACGCTTTCCCTGGGCCACATGGCGGATTTAACTTTTCAGGCTTTTGCCTATTTAAGACTGCCGCTTGCGATTGCGGCGGTGGCGGTGTCGATTGGCGCCGCGGGCGGATTCTTTTTGCGGGGCAGTGCGGCTTACCTTTCGCTCGCGTTGATGATGCTGATCTTTTTCCAAGCCGCGCGACTGGCGCTGGTGGCGTTCGATCCTTACTTGGGTTCGCATGCGCTGGCAACGGCCTTAATTCATGCCCCCAAGGGCAGGCTGATAGTGGACGATCAGTATTACTCGTTTTCCTCGGTTTTCTTCTACTCGAATCGCACGGCGTTGCTGCTGAACGGGCGGCTCAATAATCTGGATTATGGCTCCTACGCGCCGCGTGCGCCCAAGGTCTTTATCGGCGACGCGGATTTCGAGCGGTTGTGGAAATCGGGCGAACGGTATTATCTGGTCGCGGACGGCCTCGCCGTACGCAGGTTGTAGAAACTGGCGGGCAAGGGAAAGCTGCGCGAGTTTGCCAGTTCCGGGGGCAATTTTCTGTTCGGCAACTGTCGGGCTACTTCTC
>JALYXS010000038.1 GCA_030946965.1 Acidobacteriota bacterium | reverse complement strand
ATGATGTTTGCGGGTTTCTTCTGGCTGACCGGCGGCATTGGATGGCTCAACGTCGGACAGTGGCCGAAGATGGGCTTTCTGTTCGGCATTGGTTGCTGGGGAGCGGTCGCGCTGCCCATGGTGCTCTCGATGTCCGTCGTTGTGAATCTGCATCGAGGTGTCGTCGCCGGATTCCTAATTGAGTGGCTTGGCTCCAGCATCGCGGCGGGTTTGATTTGCGCATTCCTGATCGAGCGGACAGCGTGACGGATAACCTCCCCGCGGCGTGCTAGCCATGCGGGTCTGCCTGGATTGCACGCCCCTCCTGGTCCGCAGCGGTGGCGTTAAAACGTATCTGTATGAACTTCAGTCGCACTTGCGACGCCTCGCTCCTGAAGGCGATCTTTCCACATTCCCATTTCTGGATCGCCCCGGACCTCTCGATCACGATGCCTCCGTGCTGGGACGCGGCTCCACCTTTGGCCGATTGCTGCTGTTGCATTTTTTAAACAACGGGCGGAGTCCCATCATGGATCTACTGCTTGGCAACATCGACGTGTTTCACGCCTCGAATCAGATTCGCAATCCGCCGCGGCGCGCTCGCCTAACCACGATGGTTCACGATATGACAAGCTGGCTGCTGCCGGAAGTGCATACGCCGGGGAACGTCGCCAATGACAAAGCATTTGCTGAAAATATCGTAAAACGCGCCCGGGGCGTTATAGTTCCATCGGAAAGCTCCCGCAACGATGCGATCCGGATTCTGGGTCTCGACCCCGCGCGCGTGCAGGTGATCCATCATGGAATCTCGGACGACTACTTTGGTAACCCGAAGCTGTCTCCGGCGGCACGGGCGCGGTATAAAGTCAATCGCGCGTATTTGCTCTTCATAAGCACGATCGAGCCGCGCAAGAACCTCGACCGTCTGCTCGATGCTTACGCGGCACTCACCCCCGATATCCGCGACGAGTTTGAATTGATCGTTGCCGGGCCGATTGGATGGAATAGCGCGAACACGGTCCAGCGGCTGCAATCCGGCATGCCGGGCGTTCGGTATCTGGGCTATGTGCCGGAAGAGCACCTTCCCGGACTTACGGCCGGCGCGAGCATATTTGTCTACCCGTCGCTGTATGAAGGCTTCGGCTTCCCGGTCGCGCAAGCCATGGCGGCCGGTGTGCCGGTGATCGCGTCCAACAATTCTTCGATACCGGAAGTGGCCGGAGATGCGGCCCGGCTCGTCGATCCTCGCAGTACCGAAGAGATCCGGGCGTCGCTCGCGGATCTGCTGCTTTCGCCGTCGATAAGGTCCCACATGCGGGACCTTGGGCGGGAGCGCGCCCAGCGCTTCCAATGGATCGAATGCGCGCGAAAAACTTGGACGTTCTTCGAGCACGTATGCGGGATGTAATAAAATCGAGGGTTCTGGCATGAATATTCACGAGCTCGAGGCCCGTCTTCGCGCGCACCTCGGACAGCCCGGTTGGCCGGAGTCCCCGCAAGACAAGGTTGCGGATTGGAGCAAACTCGCGCGCCTCGTTGACGATATTCAGCGCGAGGCGGACCTCCTCGGAACCATCCCCGAGAAATATCCGCGGCATGTTGAACTGATCATCCGTTTCGTTCACGCGTTGCTTCCCTGGTACACGCGGCCGTTGCGCGCGTTTGGCGGAGATTGCGCGAGCGCTTTGAACGAACTGCTGAAGCACGTTTCCGAAATCGCGCGAAATCAGAATAAGATCCTCGCGAGGCTGGATCGTGTCGAGCGAAGTCTTCAGGACGTGGGGCGGCAAGCGCCGTGAGCCTCCCGCCGCGCCGGATTAGCATTCTTCTGAATTCGCTGCAATACGGCGATGCCGTGAGCAACCACTGCATGTTGCTCAAGTCGCGCTTTCGCGAGATTGGAATCCCCGCCGAAATCTACGCGGAGTCGTTTGAAGACAGCGTCGCGGATAAGGGGCTTCCAGCATCGCGGCTGCTCGATGACGCGGGCGCGAACGATATCCTGTTGCACCAGTTCTATAACGACACCGCACTCGTTCCTTTGGTCGAACAATTTCCGGGCCGGCGCGTGATGCTGTATCAAAACATCACTCCGCCCGAATATTTTCCAGAAGGCAGTCCGCTTTACGATTCCTGCCGCCGCGGATTGCGCCTCGCGCGTTCGCTCGCGCCGCTTTACGATCTTTCGCTCGGCATGACGGAATTCAGCCGCAACGATCTCGAGAAGATGGGATATTCGCCGACGGGCGTGGTGCCGCTCTTCATCGATGTGGAAGCTCTAGGGGCGCGCGGCGCCGGACATAGGGAGCAAGGCCCCCACGAAGGAGCCACGACATTCCTGTTCGTCGGGCGGGTCGCGCCGAACAAGAAATTCGAAGATCTGCTGGAGTTCATTGCGGCTTATAAATCGCAAGGCAAGAAAGCACGGCTGATTGCGGTAGGCGACGACCGGCAGATTCCGGAGTACACCAAACGCTTGATGAAACTTGCGGGCCAGTTAGCTTTGCATCAGGGCGTCGATTTCGTTTTCACCGGTAAAATATCGGACTTCGAAGTTGCCGATTGGTACCGCAACGCCGACGCGTTTCTCTGCATGAGCGAGCATGAAGGCTTCTGCGCGCCGCTGCTCGAGAGCATGGCGTTCGACCTTCCCACGTTCGCCTATGCCGCGCCCGCTTGCGAGGAAGCCATGGGGAACGGCGGCGTGCTGTTTCACGAGAAGAACTTCCCGGCCATGGCGCGGGGCGTGGCGGCGATCCTCGACGACCCTTTGCGCCACGCGGAAATTCTGGCTTCTCAACGCAAACGTCTGGAAGCTTTCCGGCCCGAAGAGCAGCGGAAAACGCTATCGGCATTGCTCGATCGAATCGCATCGCTGCCGTCGCGAGCCGCCGCGTTCTCTTCCCCTCGCGTGAGCGTCGTGATCAACACGTTCAATCGCGCCGCGTATATCGACCGGTGTCTTCAAAGCCTTCAGAAGCAGACTTATCGCAACTTCGAAGTCGTCGTCGTGAACGGTCCATCGACCGACGATACAGCTAGGCGGCTTGAAGCCTACAAGGATAAGGTTCATATCGCGCATACCGATTCGCGCGTGTTATGCGTGTCCCGCAACATTGGCGTCCGGGAAGGCCGGGGCGAATTAATCGCTTTCATAGACGACGACGCGGTTGCCGAACCGAACTGGCTGCGCGAACTTGTTTTCGCTTTCGCCGATTCAACCGTTGGAGCCGCCGGCGGCCTGGTGTATCGCATGCACCGCCGCAACATCGAGTTCCGCAACGGCACCATCGACCGGAAAGGGAGCGTGCAATGGGACCTCCCTCAGCCCGGCCAGCATTGGAATTGGGAAGAAGGCCGCCTCAACACGGTCTCCGGAAATTGTTGTATTTTCCGCCGCTCCGCGCTCGAGCGAATCGGCGGATTCGATGAGGAGATCGAGTATTATCACGACGAAGCGGACGTAGTCATGCGTCTGCGGACTGCCGGTTTCCGTACGCTCCACCGTCCACGCGCAATTGTGTTTCACGAAGCCGCGCGATCGCACAACCGAGCCAGCCGCCATCATCTCAATTGGTTCGTAGTTGTCAAGAACACGCTCTACGTTGCTCTGAAGAACTACAGCGGACCCGGCGATCCACGCGCGTTTGCCCGCCTGATCGTGGCGCAAATCGCCCGGGAGCGGATGAAGCGTATTTGGGAGTGGTGGATGCGGCGCGAAATTACGTTCGGCGATCTCTGGCGCATGGAGGCGCAGTGCGTGCGCGGCATTCGCTCGGGTCTACGCAAGGGATTGCATCCATCGCCAAAGCTGGTGGAGATCGACTCCGTTGACGACAGCGAGGGCTTCCGGCCATACGTTTTGGCCCCCACCCAGCTTTCCGTCTGCCTCTTGAGTCAATCGCTTCCACACACTTCGCCGGGTGGAGTTGGCACATACACTGTCGCGCTGGCACGCGGCCTTCGCGATCTCGACTGCGCGGTGCATATTGTAAGCCGGGGAGAGAAGGATTCAACCGAGCTGCGCGACGGCATTTGGCATCACGCTACAGTTGCTTTGCCGGTGGCGCGCGCACTTGGCTTGAATGGAAATTTTCCTAGCGCGGCGCGCAATTTGGATTACAGCCGGGGCGTCTGGAGCAAGGTGCTTGATATCGCCGCGCGCTGGGGATTAGATATCTTGGAGTCGCCTTCGTGGGATGCGGAGGGGCTGGTGGCGGCTGTCGAAAACCGTTTGCCCGTCGTGGTCCGGCTCGTCTCGCCGATGTTCAAAGTGATGGAGACGCAGGGTTGGGCGCCGACTCCCGATCTCGATCTCTGCTGTGAACTCGAAGCGCTCGCGGTGCGGCGCGCGGCGGGCGTGGTTGGCAGCACGCGAGCCATTCTTTCGAGCGTGTCGCAACGTTATCAGGTTCAGCCGGTGCAAGCGGCGGTAATTCCGTTCGGTCTCGATCTTCCGCGCAGGGCTCCCAGCAGCAAGTTAACAGCTTCGAAGCGCGTTTTATTTGTAGGCAGGCTTGAACCGCGGAAAGGCATCCACATACTTCTCGAAGCGATTCCGCGCGTTCTCGACGCTTGCCCATCCGCCATTTTCGATATCGTCGGCCGCGATGTTGAACCTTCGAGCACCGTAACGTGGCGCGAGGCGCATGCCGAGCTGCGCGACCGGGTCTTGTTTCACGGCGAGGTGAGCGATGAGAATTTGTCGCGGTTCTATGACGACTGCGATATCCTGGCCGCTCCGTCCCTTTACGAATCGTATGGACTGATTTTCGTGGAAGCGATGGCGCGCGGAAAGGCGGTCGTGGGGACTAACGCGGGGGGAATTCCCGAAGTGGTTCGCGATGGGGAAACCGGTTTGCTGGTTCCGCCCGGAGATTCCGGCGCGCTCGCGCTCGCGCTGATTCACTTGCTTGAAGACGAGCCGGATCGCAATCGGATGGCGCGGAAGGCATTTGATAATTACGCCAAACAGTTCTCGCAAGAGGCCATGGCGCGCGGCACGCTGGAGTTCTACAAAAAGGTGATTCAATTTCGCAAGAACGGCGAAGAGGAGGTCTGGAATGGCGGTGCGCTGGATTTCGACCGGCCCGCTTCCGCGGAAATCGCGTGGGAACCTGTCGCGCAATGCCTCAGCCTGACCAACGGGGCGGCGGAAGCACAGGCGCTTTGTTACGGGCCGTATATTCGGCTGGAAGGCGGCAACTATCGAGCGGAGTTTGCGCTCTGGACCGATGCGCCGTGCGCGCCCGATGCCTGCTGTTGCACGGTCGATGTTTTCAGCGCGGCCCTCGGAATCTTCGAAGCGCGCGACTTATCCGGCAACGAATTCCCATTTGGCCGGGCGTCGATATTTCAGTTGTATTTCCGTATTCCCGATTCCGGCGCGGACGGCATGCAATTTCGCGTGCACTCCACCGGAACAGCTAAAATTTACGTGCGCCAGGTAAGAGCCGCCCGGTGCGCATGATTTCTAAACTGCGAGAAGTCGTCGAATATCGCGACTTTTTCGTGCAGCTTGTATCGCTGCAGTTGCGGCAACGATATCAATATTCCGTGCTCGGATTTTTATGGACGCTGGTCAATCCAATCCTGGTGCTGCTTAGCTTCACGGTAATTTTTTCGTATATCAATCACCAGAACATGCGGGAGTATGGCATCTATTTCTTTAGCGGCTATCTACCGTGGACCTTTTTCGCGAATACCAGTTCCGCGGCAACGGAATCCGTTGTTGGCAACGCATCCTATATCACGCGCATCCATCTGCCCGCCGCGATTCTTCCGCTTGCAAGTGTCGCGCTCAATATTGTGGATCTCTTCGCGAGCCTGCTAGTGCTCGCGATCGTCATGACTCTGGCCGGCGCAAAATTTTCGGGCGCCTTACTGATTCTTCCGGTATCGATCTTCCTGATAGTCGTGTTCGTTTCCGGCGTTGCTCTGCTGTTCTCCGTCTTCAACGTTTTCATGCGGGACTTTCGTCATCTGCTCACGTCCATGCTCTTCATCGGGTTCTTCCTTTCGCCCGTTCTTTTCAAGTTGGAAAGTCTTCCGATGAATGCAAGGCGTTTCTTCGCGTTCAATCCGATGGTGCCGTTTCTAAATCTCTTTCAATTGCCGATATCGCGTGGCCGGCTGCCATCCTGGGAGGATTTCGCGGCCGCGGCGCTCATTGCGATCACGACTCTTTTCGCGGCCGCTTATTGTTTCTTCCGATCCGAAAACCGCTTTTATTACTACGTATGATGAGCGAAGCGCGCTATGGTGTCGCGGCCGGCTCCGCCGTTAAACTCTCCGGCGTGGGCGTGCGATACCGCCTGATGACGGAGCGCGATAGGACTCTGAAAGGGCGCGTTCTTTCGGCGCTCTCCTCCGGGCGAACTGTTTCCACCGAGTTCTGGGCCTTGCGCGGCATCGATCTCGAATTCGAGAAAGGGCAGGTCGTCGGGATTCTTGGCACGAACGGCTCCGGCAAAAGCACGTTGCTTCGAGTGATTTCCCGCATTATCGAGCCGGCCGAAGGCGCCGTCCGAACGCACGGGCGAATCAGTCCAATTCTCGAGCTTGCCGGTACGCTGCATCCGGATCTTAACGGGCGGGAGAATGCCATGCTCTATGGCAGTCTGCACAAAATTTCCAAAGATCGAATGCAAGAAGCGTTGCCGCGCGTAGTCGAATTTTCCGAATTGGGGGCCTTCTTCGAAGTGCCTTTGAAGGCCTATTCTTCGGGGATGATCGCGCGGCTGGCCTTTGCTCTGGCGACGCAGTTCAAACCCGAGATACTGTTGGTGGATGAAGCGCTTTCAGTCGGTGACGAGCACTTTCAGAAGAAGTCCTACTTCCGAATGCGCAAGCTGATCGAAGAGGGCAACCTTGTCGTCATCACCTCGCACAACTCGGCCTTGCTCGAGCAGATTTGCAATCGAATGATTCTGATCTCCAAGGGGGCCGTGGTGGGCGACGGAACGCCTTCGAAAGTAGTGGCGCAATACCGCCGTGAATTTATTTGAGGGTTCGCGAATTACGTTTGCCGCGGTTTGATTTCGGCATCGTCGAAAGCCGGTGCGCCGCCGCCGCGCGCACATGCGGATCGGCATGCAAGCTCCCGGCGATACGCGAGTAGCACTCCGCCGCCGCGTCCGAATTATGCGCGCGCTCGTGGATTTCTGCCAGAAGCTGCCGCGCATCCACTGCGTAAGGACCGTCGTCGACATTGTCGAGGAGGGTGAGCAGTTC
>JALYXS010000013.1 GCA_030946965.1 Acidobacteriota bacterium | reverse complement strand
CTCCTACGGTTCTGATTGGAGAGATGACGGTTGGCGGCCGCTAAAAAATTTAGGACATTTTCGTTATCCGCGCCGGTTGCGATATCGATCGTGGCGGCGTTGGTTGTGGCCGGAATCTGGGCGTATCTCGCATTTGGCCCCAAACCGGCGGCCGCGCCGCCACCGGTGTTGACCGCCGAAGCCAGAGCGTATCTTGGCAATCTGAAGTTGAGCGGCGTGGGAATTCAGGCGTCTGAAAGCTTCGTCAAGCAATCGCTGGTGGAGATCGTGGGCAAGATCTCGAATGAAGGGCAGTGGACGATTAAGCTAGTCGAAGTAAACTGCGTTTTTCGCGATGCCGCGGGGCAAATTATCAAACGCGAGCGGGTGGCGGTAGCAGGCAGGAAGACAGGACCGTTGACCCCCGGTAGCACCAAGCCTTTCCGACTGGCGTTCGACGATGTTCCCGGGAACTGGAATCAGGCGATGCCGGATCTGGTGATCGCCCAAATCGGTTTCGAATAAACCGCCGGGCTAAACCGCCCCGGTAAGCCGCGGAAAAGAGTACAATTTGTCCGAGGAAGCATACATGTCCGAGAACAATTCCGTCGATCGAAGAGGGTTTCTGAAAACTGCCGCCGGCGTGGGCGCAACGCTTGGGATTGCGAACAATCTGCTCGCTGGCCGTCCCGCTAAAGCCGGGCGCGTTATCGGCGCGAACGACAAAATCAACCTTGGAATGATCGGGCAGGGAGGGCGCGGATCGTACCTCTCCCGGCAATTCTCCGCCTACGGGGACAAGACGAATGCGTGCAAGATCGTGGCCGTCTGCGACGTTTATGAGAAGCGGAAACGAGCCGCGGTTGAGAGAACCAAGGCAGACGGATATCTCGACTACCGCGAGGTGATCGCCCGCCCCGACGTCGACGCGATTGTCATCGCGACCCCGGATCACTGGCACGCCAAGGTCGCGCTCGAAGCCATGGACGCCGGCAAAGACGTCTATATCGAGAAGCCGATGACTCACACCATCGACGAAGCGCTGCAGCTTTCGAGCACCGTTCGGGAAACCAAGCGGGTGCTGCAAGTGGGATCGCAGACCACGTCCGCGGATCAGTGGCACAAGGCGAAGAAGGCAATTGCCGATGGCATGATCGGGCAGATGTTGTCCAGCCAGGGCTCGTACCATCGCAATTCGAAAGAGGGCGAATGGAATTATAAAATCGATCCCGAAGCGTCGCCGGATGGCACGGGCGAGAACTATATCGATTGGAAAACGTGGCTGGGACCCGCGACGAAGCGGCCTTACGATGCCGACCGGTTTTTCCGTTTTCGCAAATATTGGGATTACTCGGGAGGCATCGCGACCGATCTGTTCTTCCACGTGGTGGCGCCGCTGAACATCTGCTGGTCCGAGCCGCAGTTTCCGTCTCGCGTGATGGCGTCGGGTGGGATTTACGTGTTCAAAGACGAGCGGGAAGTGCCGGACACGTTCAATTTGCTGGCGGACTTCCCGAAAGGGCACTCGCTGATTTTGAGCTCGACCATGGCCAACTCGAAGCACATTCCGGGCCTGATTCGCGGACATGAAGGCACGATCATCATGGTGGAGCACGGCATGTTCGAGGGGAGAACGGACCACATCACGGTGATCCCGGAGCCGCGCGTCGACGACGCCGCGTATAAGGCTAAGTTTGGCGATAAGGAGTTCACAATTCCGGTGGATCAGAAGGACGCGATGGAAACCCACGTTGCCAATTTTCTCGATTGCATGCGCACTCGGGAGAAGCCGACTCTGGACGTAGATACGGCGCTGCACGCGCAGGTGACGATCTCGATGAGCGTCCAGGCGTATCGCGAGGGGAAGGTTCTTTATTGGGATGAGAAAGCGATGAAGGTGGTGAACAAGGCGCCGAAAGCGTAAAGAATCATTATCGTGGACGAAAATTTTCAGTTGCTTCGCGAGCGGCTCGACCGGCAACTCGCGATCCCGACAAGCGGATTCGGCCCTTCGCTCGGAGCGGCTCCAACAGCTTAGGACAGCGCGTACTTGTTATGACCATCTTGCAGGCCTGACGGCTGTTCTTTTTCACGATTCCTTATTGAAATCGGGCTTTTTAACTCAATCCGCCGGGAAAGAATACACCCTCACCGGCGAGGGTCGCGATTGGCTTCGGACTGTGGACGCGAACCCGAACGTCCTGCGGACGCGATCTCCATTCGCGCGGCCCTGCTTGGATTGGAGCGAACGGCGGCCGCATCGCCGGCCGGTTGGCGGCGCAACTGTTGGATATTTTCCTCAAAGATGGCTGGCTTGTTCGAATTCGAGACACCAGGGCCGTTCGGATCACCGAACGGGTCTCCGCGAATTCGAACGCTAGTACGGGCTCAACGTGAAATCGATGCGGCCAATTTTGCCAGCGGGTCATCCATGGAAAGGCCA
>JALYXS010000695.1 GCA_030946965.1 Acidobacteriota bacterium | reverse complement strand
CCGGAACCAGTTCCGGAACGATGGGCGGACCAAACGCGACGACGTGCGGGGCGAAGCGCCCTTCACCACATAATGACTGTTATCGAAAAAATTGGCGGAGTAACCGGGATATGTAGGAGAAGGGGCGAACCCTTCGAATGGCGCGAAGACCGTGGAAGTCGCTTCCCATCCGTTGCCCACCAACTGCGAGACGCCAAATGCGCTATCGCTTTCGGGCGAACCATTCACCGGAACAGGTTCCCAGCGCTCATAGTCGAAATTGCCGCGCGCCGTTGCGGGCGTGCCGTTTGTTGTCCCATCTGGCGTCCCACGCGCCGTCCCATATGCCGCGCGTTGAAATTGCGCTTCCGTGGGGAGCGATTTGCCTTTCCATTCGGCGTATGCCGCCGCCTCTTGCCGCGACACATACACCGGCCAGTCAAGCGGCAGCGGAATTTCTTCAAACATGCCGCGGTAAAACCAATTGCCGTCCCGCCGCACCCAATAATGCGGGACATAGTGCCGAGCGGCCGCGCCTTCGTTCACGAATTCCAAGTACTCGCCGTTGGTGATTTTGTACTTGCCAATCGCGAATGCCGGAACATTGCGGATGACTTGCTGAAACTCGTTATCCCAACCGAAACCGTCGCCCGTCCGCTTGCCCAAAATCGCGTCGCCAGAAGGGATCGAAATCATCTCCGGTCTATGTCCGGTAGCCTCCGCCACGGTGTCAGAAGCACGCGCGGCGTTCTTGTCGCGCTTCTTTTCATGCTCCAAATTGTGCAACATGTAGCAGAAGGTTTCGGCATGCATTTCACGATGCTCGATTGCCATCTGGCGCACATCGGGCGAAGCATTATCCCAGAGGCCATCGACTGTTTCTCGAACGCGATTTTTGTAATCGGCCACTTCCCTTAACTTGGGCCAGTCGGAAGGTTTATCCGCGGGAGCTTTGCCGGGCTCGGGGTCGATACCCGCTTCGAACAACTGGTCGAATTTTGGATGAAACGATGGCGTATCTAGCTCAAGCCGCGCAATTTGATTCCAGTCGAAGGCTTCCAGATGCCCTAAATAGAAAATGATCCGATGCCGTTCCGGAATCGGGCGATCGTACATGGCGGCGGGGTCGAGCAATTGAAACAATTCGTCGGTATGGGCTCGCGCGAGTGCGAGATCCTGGCGTAGTTCGCTAGTGGACGGCATCAGTTGTGAGACGCTGCAATTCGCGTGCCGATGGTTTCTTTGATCCCGTTAATGAGTCGAACAGTGCGCCACGCCGCGCTTTGCTAAATACCGCTGGTGATAGTCTTCCGCCGGGTAATAATCCGGAACGGGATTGATCTCGGTAACTATGGGACGGCGGAATTTGCCCGCGCCCTGCAAATTTTCTTTCGAGGCCTTTGCCTCTTTTTCCTGCTCTGGATTATGAAAGAAAATTGCGGACCGGTACTGTTCGCCAACATCCGGACCTTGGCGATTCAGAGTGGTGGGATCGTGATTTTCCCAAAAGACTCTTAGCAAGTCGTTGTAGGTCACTTTCGAAGGATCGTAAGTGACTTCGACCGCTTCGGCGTGTCCCGTACGCCCGGAGCACACTTCTTTGTAAGTTGGATCTTTCGTCCTGCCGCCGACGTAACCCACCGAAGTCGATTCCACCCCCGGCACCTGCCGGAACGCCTCTTCCACTCCCCAAAAACATCCTGCCGCGAAAGTAGCTTTCTCCATAACTCAATTATCGCGCGCTTTCCGGAAGATTAGAATATGCTGGCGTGGCAGCGATTCGATGGCCCTATCGAAGCGGAATCCTTCCGGCTCCACTTCTGCCCGCACTTCGGCTACCGACATTTTATGCTCCGGCCGGATTGGCACATCGGGATCTTCCTTGCGGTACTCCAGCAACACCAGCCGGCCGCCAGGTCTTAAGGATGCGCGCAAATGACGCAGCATCTCTTGCGGCCGCGAGAATTCGTGATAAACGTCTACCAGCAAAGCTAACTCGATTTGGCCTTCCGGCAACTTCGGATCGTCTGGCGCGCCCAAAACCGGTTCCACATTCGACAGCTTTCTCGCCGCGATGTTCTTGCGAAGCAATTCGAGCATTCGCGGCTCGATATCGTTGGCGTAAACCTTCCCCTCGGGCCCGGTGCGCTCTGCCATTCGCCATGTGAAATATCCGGCTCCGGCTCCGATATCCGCTACCGTGGAACCTTTGGCGATGCCAATGGCATCGAGCGCCCGGTCTGGGGCCTCTTCACGCGCGCGTTCGGAACGAGTGAGCCAGTCCGCGCCGCCGATGCCCATCACGGGAGCGATTTCGCGCTTAGTGACCGGGTGAACGTCCTGCGCGCACGCGGCGAAGGCTGTCAGGAAAATTGCCAGGGCAATGTGGCGAGCCACGTTGCTTGCTCCGCGATTCATCAGTTTTCGAACCTGCCTGTAAACCACGCTACCATCGAAATTACGGCCATGAAGATTGCCCTATTCCTATTCGTGCTGGCCGCGTTCGCTAGCCTCGAGGCCAAGAAGAAAAAGGAAGACATCACCCAAGTGCTCGAGTTGCCGAAAGATCCTCCCTCCGGCGTTGTCGCGGAGACCGGGCGCCTGGTGTTCCAGGTTTCTCCACTTTCGGCGAAAGGCCTGCTCTCCGCGCAAACCCGCGAAGCATTAAAGACTCTGCTGCGCACCAGCAACGGCGCCGCAATCGTCAAAATCCGCGCTTTTGTAGCGGGCAGCGGCGATCTGCGGCGCGTTCCGGCGATCGTCAGCGAAGTGTTTACGGATAAGCATCTCACCCTTCCTACTGTCAGCGTTATTCAGGCCGGAGGGCTGCCGTTAGAGGGCGCGCAAGTCGTGCTCGAATCCACCGCCGTCGCAAAAAGGGAGATGAATCCGAATGGTCTCCTGTTCGTCTCCGGGCAGTCTGCGTCGTCGGACAAGCCGCTCGATCCCACCGCTCCGCTGGCGGAGACGTCGCTCGCGAACTTGCACACGGCGGCCGCCGGCGCCGAGGTGTTGCGCGTGACCTGTTTTGCGACCTCTCTCGACGAAGCGGCGAAGATCCGCGCCATGGTTTCCGCCAAATTTCCGCAAGCCGCCGTCAACATCGTAAAGTCGCAACGGGCGCCCGCCCGCACGCTGGTTGAATGCGAAGCGGTCGCGCGCTTGACCTCCCCTTCCCACGGCGCGGTCGAATACCGGTCACCCATGGGACTGACACACTCGCCCTACTTTTCGCAGGTTGCCGCCGTTTCGGCTCCGCGCCTGGCGCTTACCGGAACGCAAGTGGCTTTCGGATTTCAGGATTCGGACGCGAAACTCGCCTTTGAGCGGCTGCGCAAGGCTCTCGATCAACTCGGCTCTTCGCCAAAACAGGTCGTGATGGCGAGTGTATATCCGCTTTCGCCGTCCATCGCGGAACAAGTTCGCAAAATTCGCTTCGACTTTTTCGATGCGAAAAACCCGCCCGCCAGCACGCTGATCGTGTTTGAGGGCCTTCCGGCAATGGACGCGAGCTTCGCCATCGATGTCGCCGCCGTGGTAAACCAGTAAATCCATGGCTAAAACGGTTGTTACTTTCGGCGAAATCATGCTTCGCCTCGCGCCGCCTGGATTTGAACGTTTCCTCCAGACCTCGCAGTTCATCGCTACGTTCGGTGGAGGCGAGGCGAACGTGGCGGTGACGGTGGCCGGTTTCGGTTTACCCGCGTCTTACGTGACCGTGCTGCCTCCGAATCATCCGATCGCCGATTCCGTGGTTGCCGAAATGCGGCGGTTCAACGTCGACACGTCCTACATAGCGCGCGCGCCCGGCCGCATGGGCATTTATTTCGTTGAGGCAGGCGCGAATCAGCGGCCTTCGAAGGTTGTTTACGATCGCGATTACACCTCGATGGCGCTCGCGAAGCCCGGCGATATCGATTGGAACCGAGTCTTCGCGGGCGCGGGTTGGTTCCACATTACCGGCATCACGCCCGCTCTCAGTGCCTCCGCCGCCGGCCTCGCGCTCGAATCGGTGCGCGCCGCTCATGAAAATGGGTTGACGGTTTCCTGCGATCTCAACTATCGCAAGAATCTTTGGAAATACGGGAAACCGGCGGCCGAAGTGATGGGCGAACTCGTCAAGTACGTGGACGTGGCGATCGCGAACGAAGAAGATTGCCAGATGGCTCTGGGCATTCAGGCCGATGTGGACGTGCATTCGGGACAGCTCGATGCGGCGCAATACCGCAAGCTCGCGGAAAAGGTGCTGGACGAATACTCGAACCTTCGGTCGATCGCCATCACGCTACGGGAATCGCGCAGTGCGTCGCACAACGGCTGGTCTGCATGCCTGCACGATCGCAAAGAATTTCTGATGAGCCGGCATTATGAAATCACGCACATCGTCGATCGCGTCGGCGGCGGCGATTCCTTCGCCGGAGGATTGATCTACGGACTGATTACGCTCGATTCGCACCAGGACGCGCTCGAATTCGCGGTGGCCGCGTCATGCCTCAAGCATTCCATTCCCGGAGACTTCAACCG
>JALYXS010000668.1 GCA_030946965.1 Acidobacteriota bacterium | reverse complement strand
GTTTGGCCTGCACCTGCGCGCCCGCGATAACTGCTCCGTTCGGATCGGTGACCGTTCCCGAGATAGACCCCATCGTCGTTTGCCCCCTCAATGAAGGGACAACGATTCCGGCTATAAGCAACAGACTCAGCAAACACGCTAACGACAAAGTTAAACGTTGTTCTTTCATAAGTGACATCCTCGGGGTTCATGCGATTGTATTACAGTGTAGCCGTCAATACAATCAAATTCGGCGGATGAGACGGGGCGGCAAAAGCACGACGGATGTTGTTTGGACCCTGAATCTGGGTTATTAGTTGGATTTGGTAATGGTTATTAATGATATGATCAGGCGCGTATGGAACTAGCGGTCCGCATTCAGATCGAGGAATGCCTGAAGGCGCCTACCTCGCTACATGCGAGCAACTCCCGGGTCTGATAGCGCAGGGCGAACGGTTGCCGCGACGCTCGAGATCGCTCGAGACGTTGGACGGAAGTTGATTGAAGCCCGCCGCGAGCGTGAAGAGATTCCGCCGCTGCCGACTACCGCGCAATGTCGTGAGTATACGATCGTAGTGGCAGCTTGATGGGGACGGCTTTCAGGATTCCGATACCGCGAAATCGTTAACAAACTTCGGGTAACCTGCCCAAGGCACTGTGCGGGCGATTCTGAAGCAGGTCGGCATTGGTCCTGAGGAGTTCTTTAAATCCTAGTGAGCGGAAACGCCGGTTGCCCGGCGTTCAGGCAATAAACCGCCTCTACCCTCCTGCTGCCGCCGACACGCCTTTCCGATTCAAGAAGCAATCGCGGCAGAAAACCGGGCGGCCCTGAGTTGGCCGGAAAGGCACCGTGGTTTCCCGTCCGCACTGCGAACAGTTGGTCATGGTTTCGGTACGCTGATGACCGGAAGCCGGAGCTCCCTGCCTCTTGCTCTTACACGTCTTGCAACGTTTGGGTTCGTTCTTGAAGTTCTTATCATGGAAGAAGTGCTGCTCTCCCGCGGTAAAAACAAAGTCCGCCCCACAGTCGGAGCATTTCAAAATTCGGTCTTCAAACTCCATCCGCTTCCACTCCTGCCGGCCATCAGGACGCCCGCGCCCTGCCCAGAATCGGTCGAATACAACGTTTTATTCTACTTCCCGGCGGCTCTTCTTCCGGTTTCGTTTCCGGGCTAGCGCTTGCTTAACCCGTTTCTTCTCACCCGGCTTCAAGTAATAGGAGTGTCTCTTGACCTCCTTGATAATGTCCTCCTGCTGGACCTTACGCTTGAAGCGGCGAAGGGCGTTCTCCAGTGTTTCGCCCTCTTGCAGTTTTACCTCTGCCAAAAAAAATACACCTCCCAGTTATCCGCAAATTTACCCGGTTCGAACGGCGCGCGCTCAAAGTGAGGTACTGATATCATATGGACTTGTGCAACAAAGTCAAGGCAAAAACGTTACAAAATCGGAATAATCCCGATTGTCCTCCGCAACTTTTTGAATCCCAAGATTAAGAATGGCTAATGTTTTAGCGATTCTACTGGCGGGAGGGGCGGGGGAACGCCTGTTTCACTCACCCGGGACATGGCAAAACCGGGAGTGAGGTTCGGCGGAGATTACCGCATTATCGACTTCACCATCTCAAACTGCATTAATTCAGACGTTCGCAGAATTTTCATCCTAACACAGTACAAGTCGCTCGACCTGCACCGCCACATTCGCGGCGGGTGGAACATCCTATCCCCCGAATTGGGCGAGTACATCGAGATCTTGCCGCCCATGAAGCGCGTCCATGACGATTGGTATCTCGGCACGGCGGATGCCGTATTCCAGAACGCGCAAAGCATTGAACTCGAAACCCCCGATCAGGTTCTCGTCCTCGCGGCCGACCACATCTATAAGATGAATTACCACACCATGATGGAGTGGCACCGGCGGCACGATGCGGACATCACCATCGCGACTATTCAGGTGGCGCCGGAGGATGCCGGACGTTTCGGCGTGGCCCGCATAGAAGAAGATCATCGGGTCACGAATTTCGAGGAAAAGCCGACGCACGGAAAGCCGGCGCCCTCGATCTTCAACCCGGAGATGGTAAGCGCCTCTATGGGCGTGTATATTTTCAATACCGCGGTTTTATTAAAGGAATTGGCGCTTGACGCGGAAAATCCGGACTCCTCTCACGATTTTGGAAAGGATGTCCTGCCTAAGTGTCTCGATCGATGCCGCGTGATAGCTTACGACTTCGTCGATATTAACGCTAAAGCCGCCCGCTACTGGCGCGACGTGGGAACGCTGGACGCGTATTACGCCGCCAATATGGACTTGGTCTCGGTCACGCCGGAATTTAATCTGTACGATCTGAATTGGCCTATCCGGACGCGCGTGATGCAGCGGCCACCCGCGAAGTTTGTGTTCGCCGACGAAGGGAAGCGCATGGGGGTGGCGATCGATTCAATGGTGTCGCCCGGCTGCATTATTTCGGGTGGGCGCGTGGTGAATAGCGTGCTTTCACCCGGCGTCCGGGTCAACAGCTTTTGCGAGATCGAATACTCCATTCTGATGCCGAACGTGAAGGTGGGCCGGTATAGCCGGGTGCGCCGGGCAATTCTCGATACGGGCGTCGTGTTGCCTGAATCGAGCCAGGTGGGTTTCGATTTGGAAGAGGATCGCGCGCGCGGATACATCGTGACCGAGGGCGGGGTCGTAGTGGTTCCGGCGTAGTCAAGTGACGCACGCACTCTTGCGTGCCGCGTTCCCACTTATGGGGAGGCAGGGTTTTCCGCCGAGCCGCCAAGCGTCCCCAAGAGTGCGTGCACCACATTCGGGCCGAAGTTGTCAGCTAAATTTTTATCAGGAGCTTTCTATTGTCAACGATCGTAAGAGTAACCGGAATTGAGATTTTGGATTCGCGCGGCAACCCGACTGTCGAAGCGGAAGTATTTCTGGCCGACGGCAGCATGGGCCGGGCCGCCGTTCCTTCAGGAGCATCGACGGGAGAGCATGAAGCCGTCGAGCTGCGGGACGGCGATTCGCGGCGTTACCTGGGAAAGGGGACGCGCACGGCGGTTGCCAACATAAACGGCGAAATCGCCAAGGCGCTGCAAGGACACGATGCCACCGTGCAGGCCAAGATCGATCAGATCATGATCGACCTCGACGGGACCACGCCCAAGGGGCGGCTGGGCGCGAACGCGATTCTGGCAGTCTCGCTGGCCGTCGCCCGCGCCGCGGCATCTTCGCAGAGGACCACGCTCTACCGCTACCTGGGAGGCGTCGGAGCGAACATTTTGCCGGTGCCGATGATGAATATCCTGAATGGCGGCGCGCACGCGGATAACTCCGTCGATCCACAGGAATTCATGATTATTCCGTATGGCG
>JALYXS010000664.1 GCA_030946965.1 Acidobacteriota bacterium | reverse complement strand
GCTTTACAGTCCGGACGGCTACACCGTATCCCAAGGCACCAGTTTTTCCGCCCCGATGGTAGCGGGAGCGGCGGCGCTGGTCAAACAAAAAAATCCGGGGTTCAACGCAGCTCAAGTAAAATCGGCCCTGGTCAACACTGTGTCGCCGGATGTGACCGACAACGGAACTTCCGCGCGCGTGAACGCCGTTGGGGCGGGCAAGCTCGATGCACTCGCGGCGATCACCGCAAATGTGAGCGTCGCGCCGGCAACCCTCTTGTTCGGTCCGTTGAAAAGCGCTGCCCTGCCGGCTAACCGGCAATTGCAAATCACAAATAGCGGGTCGTCTTCAGTGAATCTAAGCCTGACGATTACGCGCCGGGATAGCGATTCGAACGGACGCATCAGTATTGACCGGCCTAACCTCGTGCTGGCCCCGGGTCAAACCGGAGCGGTAAATGTGACGTTGACGGGCAGTCTGCCCAGCCCCGGCTCGTGCGAAGGCGCGATCGATATCACCGGGGGAGCAGCGCCGCTCCATGTTCCGTTCCTTTATCTGGTGGGCGATGGCGTACCGTACAACATCATTCCGCTGGTGGGCGATGGCGATGCCGGCACGGTGGGTCAAGATATTCCCGAAGGGTTCGTGGCCCTGAAGCTGATCGACCGTTACGGTGTTCCGGTCGCGGGCGCCGCGGTGAGCTTCCGCGCGTCGAACGGCGCAACGGTGAAGAACCCGGATGCGGCGACCGATGTCAATGGGCTTGCAAGCGCCGAGGCAGTGTTGGGTCCCAACCCTGGAGACGACATATTTACGGGGCAAGCCGGTGGCCTGACGGTTCGATTCACCGGCACTGCCCGCCTGCAGCCGGCGCCCGCTCCGAATGGCGTGGTGAACGCGGCGAGTTACCAGGCAGGTTCCGGCATTGCTCCGGGATCGTATATTTCGATTTTCGGAACGGGATTAAGCGACGGCACGAACACGGCCCGCACGTCGCCACTGCCTCTCGCGATCGATGGCGTGAGCGTCAGCTTCGACGTTCCCTCGGCTGGCTTGAGTGTTCCCGGGCGGCTCTATTATGTCAGTCCCGGCCAGGTAAACGTGGAGGTACCCTGGGAGTTGCAAGGGCAAAGCTCCGTTCAGATTAAGGTCAGCATTTCGGATTCTTCCGGTCAGGTCGTGACCGTGCCGGTGGTGAATGTGGCTCCGGCGCTGTTTGCCGTAGTGGACGCAAATCCGGCGCGTCGCGGCCAGACGATCATCCTCTACGCGAACGGGTTGGGGCCGGTAAGCAATCAGCCGGCAACGGGAGATCCGGCGTCCTCGTCGCCGTTATCGTTAACCACCTCGCTTCCCGCGGTAACGATTGGCGGCGTATCCGCTAATGTGCAATTCAGCGGACTCGCGCCTAATTTTTCAGGGTTGTATCAAATTAACGTGTTGGTGCCGGCGAATGCCCCAACCGGAGTGCAGCCGATTGTGGTCACAATGAATGGAACGGCTGCCCCGGCTGTGCGGGTCCCGGTTCAGTAAAGGAGGATACTCACGTGATCGGATTTTTGTGGCGCACGCAGGAGTGTGTGCGCCACAATTGTTTTTCTGCTCGCGTTCCCGCTGCACGCGCAATTTGGGAATCGCCTGCCCGGCCGCCGCCGCCCCTCCAGTACAAGCACCACTTCCACCGAAACGGGTCCGCTCTCGAAATCGGTGAGTATCACCGGCGCGGTCGTCCAAATTGACGACCACTCGCTCATGCTCGAAGCGGCCGACACGCGCATCCTCAATTTCAAGCTCACCGCCCAAACGCAATTTGAGAAAATCACCCGCGCCAACATCAAGCCGGGCGATCGTCTGCGCGTCGATGGCACGCAAGACGGCGAAGCGAACCTAACCGCTTCGAGCATCGGACCGGAAGGATCGGCGGCCTCCTCCTCCACCACGGCGCCCGCTCAATCGGCATCCGCGCCGGGGGACGACGATCCCGACCGTCCCCGTTTGAAGCGAGCCGGCGCCGCCGCCCCGAGCGGCGACGAACCCGCCAGCACGAGGCCGGAGATCCGCCGCGCGCCTCCCGCGATCGTCGATAATTCGCGCGAGGTGGAGGATACGGACCCGAACCGCCCCAAGCTCCGCCGCGGAGTTCCGAAACAGCGCGAGAGCGCGCCAGAACCCGAAGAAATTGCCGCCGGCCGCCCCAGCCTCCGCATCGAGGAACAGGGCCGCCAAAAAATGGACACGAAGATGAACGACCCGCTCATCCAGCGTGCCATGGATGTTGCCGAATCATTCTCCGAACAGCTTCCCAATTACGTTTGCCAGCAGTTCACGACGCGCTATGTCCGGCAGGGCAGCGCGGGCTGGCGCGCGCTCGACGTGGTTTCGGCCAACGTGGTTTACGAGAACAACAAAGAAAGCTACCGCAACATCATGATCAACGGCAAGACCGCGAAAAAAGCAATGGAAGATTTACCCGGGGCGTGGTCGACTGGTGAATTCGGCACCACGCTGAGAAGTCTGCTCTCGGCTCGCGCCGCGGCCGACTTCAAGTTCCGGAAGACGGCCACCGTCGCGGGTCTTGAGACGAAGGTTTACGAGTACAAAGTCGAGCGCTTAAATTCCGACTGGCGCGTGCAGCTGGGCTCGCAAGCCATTATTCCAGGCTACAGTGGACGCGTTTGGATCGATACCAAGAACGCTCGCGTGCTGCGCATTGAGATGCAAGCGGACAATGTCCCCGAGGAGTTTCCGCTCGATCAGGTCGAGGCGGCCAACGACTACGGATTCGTCCGCTTGGGCGGCACGCAGGAGTTCCTCCTGCCAACGCACGCCGAAAATCTGAGCTGCGAGCGCGGAACGAGCATTTGCAGCCGGAACTCGATTGATTTTCGGAACTATCACAAGTACTCTGGTGATTCAACGATTACCTTCGATAAATAATCCACCTCTAAAAATGGCTAAATTAGGTTTTTTAGGCTTAGGAATCATGGGATATCCCATGGCTCGCAATTTGTTGCGCGCGGGACACAACGTGGCGCTCTGGTCCCACACGGCCGCCAAGGCGAAAGAGTTGGCCGACGCCGAAAAGGGCGTTTTCTGTGAGACACCCAAGCAAGTCGGCGAGAGGGCCGACTGCATTTTCGTTTGTGTTGGCGATACGGCCATGTCGGAAAAGGTGATCCTGGGCACAAATGGAATCCGGGAAGGCGCCAAGCCGGGAACCGTGGTTGCGGACGCGAGTACCATCGGACCGTCCGATAGCCGGCGCATTGGGGAGGAGCTTTCCGGAAGCGGAATTGCGTTTTTGGATGCGCCATGTACGGGATCGAAGGGCGGGGCAGAGGGTGGAACGCTAACCTTTATGGTTGGTGGCGATGAGGGTGTCCTGGACAAGAACCGGACCAATTTCGAACCGATGGGGAAGCGGCTGTTCTACTGCGGCGGTCCCGGAATGGGCCTACACGCCAAGCTGACGCAGAATTTAGTGCTTTCGAACATCCTCCAGGCGTTTAGCGAAGGGATAGTACTGAGTACAAAGGCGGGGGTAGAGCCGCAGCTTATGCTGGACATCCTTTCAGCTAGCGCCGCAAAATCCGGATTGATCGAATATAAGGCTCCATTCATCCTGGAACGCAATTTCGAACCGAATTTCTCCATAAAATGGATGCACAAAGACGTAGGACTAATGCTGGATTCGGGAAAAGAGCTCGAAGTTCCGCTTCCTTTGACCGCTCTGACCCACCAAATGTTGCAAGCGGCGATCTCTTCGGGTTACGGCTCGGAGGATATCTGCTCTACAATCAAAGTTTTAGAGAATTTTGCGGGCGTTGAAGTAAAACGCAAATAAAAAATACAGATTTTGGTTGCATTTCGAAACGGGATATTCTAATATTGGAATCAAGCCGGGGAGATAAGAACTCCCACCAAAGCGAGACTAACCTCTAAACTAAAGACCCCTGAAGCAAATCTCCCCGGCGCCCGCAAGGGTTTTCACTTCCAGATCCAAATCACCTGAAAATGTTATTATGTGGCGCACGCACTCCTTCGTGCTGCGTCCCCACTCCTGGGGACGCCTGCCGATCCCATGCGCACTCTCACAATTCTCGGCTCAACCGGATCGATCGGTACGAACACGCTGGACGTGGTGCGGCAGAATCGCGGTCGATTTAAGGTCTTCGCCCTAGCCGCCGGTGAAAACGTCGAGTTGATCTCCCAACAGATTGCCGAGTTCCACCCGGAAGTCGTCGTAATGGGTTCGCCAGAAGCCGTCGATCGACTGGCTCTACTCTTATCGGGCACAAGCACGCCCGAACTCCTCACCGGCCCAGCCGCTCTGGTCGCCATCGCTACTGCCCCGGTAGCCAATACGGTGATGTCGTCGATTGTCGGAATCGCTGGGTTGGAGGCTACTTACGAAGCCATCCGCGCCGGCAAGCGTGTCGGGTTAGCGAATAAGGAGGTCCTTGTTTCGGGCGGCAGGCTAGTAATGGAAGCCGTGCGCGCCAGCGGAGCGGAGCTCATTCCGGTGGATAGTGAGCACAACGGCGCCCATCAATGCTTCCGCGCCGGCCTTCGCCAGGAGGTAACCAAGCTGATTCTGACTGCTTCCGGCGGACCCTTCCGGAACATCCCAAAATCGGCCCTAAGTTCCGTGACTCCCGCGCACGCCTTGAATCATCCAACGTGGAAGATGGGAAACCGCATCACCATCGATTCCGCTACCTTAATGAACAAAGGGTTCGAAGTGATCGAAGCCTGCTGGCTCTTCGATCTTGCCCCGAGCGAGGTCGAAGTGGTGGTGCATCCGCAATCGGCCGTTCATGCGATGGTCGAGTACAACGACGGCAGCGTAATTGCCCAAGCCTCGGCTACAGACATGCGCATGCCCATCCAATACGCTCTTACATGGCCCGAGCGCTCCCACGCGCCGGCGCCGAAGATCGATTGGACGCAGGCGCGTAAATGGGAATTCGAACCGCCGGATTTCGATAAGTTTCCACTTTTAAAGCTCGCTTATCGGGCCCAAGAAGCCACTCGAGAAACCTGCGGATCGGCTACTTGTACTTTGAATGCCGCCGATGAAATTGCGGTTGCCGCGTTTCTCGACGGACGCATTTCTTTTACAGGTATCGCGGAACTCGTCGAGGAGACGCTAACGCGCATGCGCAACCGCCAGCCCAAGACGATCTCCGATATCCTGGAGATTGACGACGAATCCCGCGCCC
>JALYXS010000662.1 GCA_030946965.1 Acidobacteriota bacterium | reverse complement strand
CGGCACGTTACGAACTTCCAGCCACTGCAATCCGTACTCTTTTGCGAATGCGATCGAGTCGGCCGCGGTCAACCCGACCTCGTCGGATATTGCGCTGATGCGGGACTTATCGATCCGCGCTTTCCCGACGAGCGCCGGGGCAAGCAGCGCGCCCGCGATTAATTCTCTTCTGGTCACGTTAGAGATCATATCCTGTGGCAAACTCGGTTGGTGGACATGGCGGCTTCAGGCGAAAAAATCGGCCTATTGATTTATGCCGACGGCGGCTTGGGAATTCTTCACCGCCTGACGGGCGTGATTGCACAACACCGGGGAGACATTACGTCGATTGGAATTCTCGAGCAGGTTGAGACCGAAGCCCGCATCTATTTCGAAGTGACCACGCCCGGAGTTCAGCCAATGCTGGACGACCTCCGATTACTGCCCATCGTGCACAGCGTGGAGGTGGTTAAGAGCCTCGATAAGATTTACGGCAAGCGCATCATCATCATGGGCGGCGGCGCGCAGGTGGGCCAGGTGGCGATCGGCGCCGTCTCGGAAGCCGACCGGCACAACATTCGCGGAGAACACATTTCAGTGGATACCATCCCGCTTGTTGGGGAGCAGACGCTCGCTGACGCGGTTCGCGCAGTGGCACGACTGCCGCGCGCGAAAGCCCTGGTCCTGGCCGGCGCCATCATGGGCGGAGACATCGAAAAGGCCGTTCGCGAAGTTCGTCAGAAAGGCTTGCTGGTGATCAGCCTCAACATGGCCGGCAGCGTTCCGGAGGCTGCGGATCTGGTGGTGAGCGATCCCGTGCAGGCCGGCGTGATGGCCGTGATGGCGGTGGCGGAGACGGCGAAGTTTAATGTGGAGAGACTGAAGCGGCGGGTGTTCTAGTTATCCCGCGTTCTACTTTTCCGAAAAAGTAATCGAACTGTCCGATCCGAACTTCCGGTATTCGCTATACCGGATCGTCAGCTTGATCCGTTGCGGCCCCGAGCGGAAAAATAGCGTGTCGTCGGCGTAGGTGTAAACCGGAAACCAAAGACCGCCGTTGACGGGTTTGCGAATTGTCGTAAATCGCGGGAATAGATTTTCCGATTTCATCGTGCGGATCTGCGGCACGGCCTGCCCTTCGGACCGCACGATCGAGTAGTCGTCCTTCTTAATCCAGAGCATCCCGTCGAAGAGCCGCTGGCCTTGCAGTATTTGTCGGGGCCGTATCTGTATCACCCAGCAATCGACGCCATCCATATTCTCCTCGCCTTTGAACTTGGTCTCGTAAATCCAAAGCAGGTCCTCTACTAATACGAACGGCTGGATCTCGCGAATATCGCGAAAATCTTCTTCAGTAAGCAGTAGATGTTTCAAGTTCGCGGTAGGCGTCCCGATCAGCCGCTCGGAGCGCTCCTGCGTGGGAGAAAAAATCACGTCGCGCGTCTCGCGATGTTCGCCCAACTCCGCGCCGCGCTCGCTCAACTCGAGTAAGCGCACCGACTGACGGTAAGCGTACTGATTGCGCTCCGCCTGGGTCTCGCTTTCACGATGCGCCACGCGGCGCGCGAGGTCCGGCGGAGGCTCCGCCGCAGTCGCGGCAGGCGCAAGAAAGGCGAATGCTAAAATGAGGCGGATGAAAAAACCGTTCAGCCGATTTGCAATTGTCTGGCTGACCGGAACCGCCATCCTGAGCGTGGCCGCCATCGTGTATGCCCGCGAAAAAAACATTCCCGTTTGGGCGGCCATTCCTGTTGCGGCCGCGTTCCTGGTCGAATTTCCATTTTATCTGCTACCCGGTTTTGAGAACGCCCGCAACGCGATTGACCGGTCGCTTTCGCGCGCTCAACTGGCGCTCGCGTTGTGCGTGAGCGGCCTGCTGCCTTACCTTATTTATAGTTTGGGAACGGGCCAATTCCGCTGGCGCGGGTTTGCGGGCGTCGCGGCAATCGCCGCTACCGCCGCATACTGGTACGTCATCCTGCCCAGCGTGGCCGTCGTGGACGCTCTGTTTCTCACGCTGTTCGGCGTCGTGATTCTCACGAAAGTGTTTCAGCGAATTTACACGCCGCCGGCGCCGCATTTACCGGTCGATGTGCTCGGCCACTTGATGCTGATCCGCTTGACAGTCATGGTGCTGCTGCTTATCCGGCGCGTGCATGGAATCGGATTCGGCTGGATTCCGTCTCGGCGCGAGTTCTTCGTGGGCCTGCAATATTTCCTCTATTTCCTGCCCGTTGGATTGCCTCTGGCGTGGTTTCTCGGGCTGCTGCGATTCCGCTCGCACTCGAACGTTCTCTGGCAGGTACTTGCGGTGGGCCTCGGTCTTTTCTGGGTAGTTTCGCTTTCGGAAGAGTTCCTGTTCCGCGGTGTTTTGCAACAGTGGATCGCTTGCTGGACGGGCAGCCGGATCGCCGCCCTAGCGCTCACGTCGTT
>JALYXS010000657.1 GCA_030946965.1 Acidobacteriota bacterium | reverse complement strand
TGCGTATCCGCCGTCAGGCGTCCCCATGAGTGGGGACGCGGCACGCAGGAGTGCGTGCTCCACATCAGCGCTCGCCCCATTTCAATTTCTGCCGCAACACGTCAAAAAACATTTTCTGCGGCGGGCGAATCAGATGAAGCGAGTATTCCGAGCTGCGGCAATCGATGCGGTCCCCTTGCTGAAGCGGCTCGCCGATTTGGCCGTCGATCGTCAGGAATGCAGCGCCGTCTTCCGCGCGGCAGATCACTGAAATTACGCTGGTCGCGGGAACGATAACCGGGCGGTTCGCTAGCATGTGCGGGCAGATTGGAGTAATGCAAATCGCCGCGACGGAGGGATAAATTATCGGGCCGCCCGCCGAAAGCGAGTAAGCCGTGGACCCGGTCGGCGTAGAAAGGATCAGGCCGTCCGCTTTATAAGCGCAAACGAATTTTTCGTCCACGAGCGCATCGAGGTCTATCATTCGGGCAATCGAGGATTTCGTGATGACTACATCGTTTAACGCTTCATAACGGGCCGCGTTCTCGCCATTGCGAATCAGATCGGCATGCAATAACTTTCGCTTGCCGATACGGTGCTCCCCGCGCAACGCGCGTTCCAGCTCCGGGAAGAGGTCTTCGACCGTAATGGCCGTGAGGAATCCAAGGCTCCCGAGATTTACGGCGAACAGCGGAATCTCGCGGCCGCCGATAGCGCGGGCCGCCGAAAGCAGCGTCCCGTCACCGCCTAGAACAATGACAAGATCGCAGCCATCGGTGACCTCGGCGCGGGACATGCCGTCATGCAGGCCCGCATACACCGCGGTTTCCGCGTCCAGGCGCACTTCAATGCCGCGCTCGCGCAGCCATTCAATCAGCTTGGGAACAAGCGCCACCGCTGCCGGCGCGCCCGGCTTGGAAAAAATTCCGATCGTTCTAACAACGCCGGGCATGTAACAGAAACTCCTTGTTGCCTTCGGCGCCCAGAATTGGGCTATCCATCATATTCGTAGTAAACCCAAAGTCCTTCACTGCTTGATCTACCCGCTCGCATGCGCTCCGGTGCAGTGCCGCGTCGCGCACAATACCGCCCTTCCCGACTTGTCCCTTGCCAATCTCGAATTGCGGCTTAACCAGGACCACCATCTCACTCCGCGCCAGCGGAACGATCGCCGGTAAAATCAGCGTTACCGATATGAAGCTGACATCGCATACGACCAGCCCGGCCGTTTCACCAATATCTTCGAATCGGAGATGACGGGCGTTGATGCCCTCATGAACAACTACTCGCGAATCGTTACGGAGCTTCCAATCGAGCTGCCCATGTCCGACATCCACCGCGTGAACGCGCGTCGCTCCCGCCTGCAGCAGGCAATCTGTAAATCCGCCTGTAGACGATCCGATATCGAGAGCGGTTTCGCCGTTTACGTCAATCTCGAAATGGGCGAGAGCGGCTGCCAGCTTCAACCCGCCACGACCTACGTAAGCGGGCCTCGCGAGCAATTCGATCGCGCTATCTTCCGCTACAGGCTGGCCCGATTTGCGCGCCTTCTGCCCCGCTATCAGGACATCGCCGGCCATGATCAGCGCCTGCGCCCGCTCGCGCGATTCGACCAGGCCTTTTTCCACCAGAAGACGGTCCAGCCGGATCATGATTTTCGATGCACGATGAAATCCGCAATCTCGCGCAGCCGTGTCGCGCGCGCCGCGAAAGGCTCAAGCGCTTGGTGCGCGAGATCGCATTCGCGCGCGGCCATTTCGCGCGAAGCTTGGAGCCCATGCACGGAGGGAAAGGTTATCTTTTTCTGGTCCGCATCTTTCCCCGCAGTTTTGCCAAGCGCTTGGGAAGATTCTTCCACGTCGAGGATATCGTCCACGATTTGAAATGCCAGCCCGACATGCTCGCCAAAGCACGACAGCGCCTTCACCTGTTCTTTGGCGGCCCCTGCGTACATCGCGCCGATCCGCACGCTGGCGCGCAGCAAGGCGCCGGTTTTCGCGCGATGAATGGAATCGAGAAGCTGCGCGTTGGGGGATTTCCCTTCGCCTTCCAAGTCGGCGACTTGTCCGCCAATCATGCCGCCAACGGTTCCCGCCGAGACGGCCAGCTCCGCGATCATTCGCGATTTTGCATCCGGTTCCACTTGAGAAAGCTGCGCCAGGGTTTGAAATGCAAACGTCAGCAGTGCGTCCCCCGCGAGGATCGCCATCGCCTCTCCGAAAACCTTGTGGCAGGTGAGCTTGCCCCGCCTGTAATCGTCGTTATCGAGCGGCGGGAGGTCGTCGTGGATCAACGAATACGTGTGAATGAATTCGAGCGAACAGGCCGCCGATTCGACGCCAGGATTCGCATCGCGAACCGTCCGCGCGGCTTCTAAACAAAGGATTGGGCGGATGCGCTTACCGCCCGCAAACAGGCTGTAGCGCATGGCCCGATGAATCGTTTCGGGAAATTCGGATTCCGGCGGCACCAGCCGGTCGAGCTCCGTATCGATCAGCGCTTGCCGCTCGCGCAGATACTCCGGCAGCGTCATGATTTTTCGGAGGGCTTTTCAGGCGTCTTATCAAGCGGCTTTTCAATATTGAACGGCTGCGGCTGAAGCTTTCCTTCCTTCCGAATTAGCATTTCGACACGCGTTTCAGCGTCTTCCAATTGCTTGCGGCAGCTCTCGCTAAGCGTCATTCCCTTCTCGAACAAGTCGAGCGAGCGCTCAAGAGGCAGATCCCCCGTTTCCAACTCCTTCACCACGCGCTCCAGCTCGTCAAGACAACTCTCGAAGCTCGAAATATTTTGCGGTTCGCCGCGTGGTTCTCCGGTTTGCCCGTCCGCCATCGCTACATTCTAGCGGTTTTGATATGTTTTATACGTATGCCGAACCAAGCGTTCCGCCAATTCACGGCCGAAGCTCCGGACCGCGTCCGCGACTTTTACCGTCTCAATCACGCGCGTCAGACCCGCGATTTCGTTCTTGCCAAAAAGCGCGAATATTTAACGCTGAATCGCAAACGGATGAGCATTTGGGAAGCGATGGAGTTTCTCAACACGCTTGTGGATGAGAGCGATCCCGACACGGATCTTTCGCAAATCGAGCACAATCTGCAAACCGCCGAGGCCATCCGGAGCGACGGGCATCCGCGCTGGTTTATCCTGACCGGCTTTATTCACGACCTTGGGAAGATGCTGTGCTTATTTGGAGAGCCGCAGTGGGCCGTAGTGGGCGATACGTTTCCAGTAGGTTGCGCGTGGTCTGACAAGATTGTCTACCCCGAATTTTTCGCGGCAAATCCAGATAAGGGTGTTGCGGCGTACCAAGGCAGGTACGGCATTTACGAGCAAGGCTGCGGCCTCGATAAAGTGGATTTATCTTGGGGGCACGACGAGTACATGTACCACGCCGTGAAGGATTTTCTTCCCGAACCCGCGCGGTACATGATCCGGTATCACTCGTTTTATCCCTGGCACAAGGAAGGCGAGTACGATTATTTCATGGACGACCGCGACCGGGCCATGCTGCCATGGGTGCGCAAATTTAATCCGTACGATCTGTATTCAAAAGCGAATGAGCGCCCCGACGTGGAAGCGTTGAAGCCGTTCTACACCGGGTTGATCGACGAGTTCTTCCCGGCGCAAATTCGTTGGTAATGTCACACTGGTTGCGTGAGGACCAATGAAGAAAACAAAGTTGCCCAAAAAAGATAAGCAGAAATTGCCGCGCAAGCTCAAGAAGGAAATGAAGAAAAAAGCGGAGGCTGCCGCGGTATAAATCACGGCAGTGCGTGCGCCACATCGGCCCGGGCAGCTTGTGAGATATTCGGGTAGCGTTCTTCAATCCAACGACCCGATAGGTAAGCCGCTTCTCATCGACTAGCAAAGGGAACGTAATTCCTGTCTCCTCCCGAAAGCGCCGGCATAGGGCATATTGCCCAAGCCCACGGCCGCCAAATTCGCGCCCTTCTCTCGAAACATCGATTCGAAGCCGTGCAACTGCGCGACATGCTCGCGGCAGAATATTCAACCGTAGTGCCGTAGGAACACCAGGATTGCCGGCTGCGTTTCTCAAAGCGATCCGAGCCGGATCTCGCGTCCGCTGGCTTGCGGCAGTACGAACCCGGACAAGGCCTCGCTTAACGATAGAGCCATCGCATCATCGCCCTCGGCTTAATCCCAGCGCGCGAATCCGCTTGTGCAGGTTCGTGCGCTCCATCCCCAGCACCCTTGCCGCTCCCGAAACGTTCCAGTTCGCCTCTTCGAGCGCGCGTAGCACGTGTTCCCGCTCCGCCGATTCGCGCGCCTCCTGCACCGTCGATCGCGGCCCTGCTTCCCGCTGCATGCGGATCTCGACCGGCACCGCCGCCGTACCTAAAGTCTCATCGGAAGTCAGGATCGCCATGCGCTCCACCATGTTTCGCAGCTCGCGCGCATTCCCCGGCCAGGAATAGCCTTCGAGCAATTCGTAAACCCCGTCTTCAATCCGCTTTCGCCGGAAGTTATTCCGCGCGCAAAAATCTTCCAAAAAATATTCCGCCAGCGGCCGGATATCTTGCGGCCGCTCCCGCAAAGAGGGCACCCGGATGGGCACCACGCTCACGCGATAGTAAAGATCTTCGCGAAATTTCCCTTGCGCCACCATCGCGGTCAAATCGCGATTGGTCGCGGAGAGCACCCGCACGGTCACTCGCACCGACTGCTCTCCGCCTACGCGATGAAATTCGCCCTCCTGCAGCACGCGCAAAAGTTTCGCTTGCGATCCGGCGTGCAGATCACCCACTTCATCGAGGAACAGCGTTCCTCCGTCGGCCAATTCAAATTTGCCCCGGCGCGCGGCGGTAGCGCCCGTGAACGCGCCCTTCTCGTGTCCAAATAATTCGCTCTCGATCAGCTCGGTGGGGATAGCGGCGCAATTCACCTTGACAAAGGGGCCGGAAGCAAAAGGGCTAAGTTGGTGGATGTGCGCCGCAAGCAGTTCTTTCCCGGTTCCCGATTCGCCAATCAGCAGCACCCGCGCATCGGAGCGCGCCGCCATGGCCGCCTGTTCGACGGCTCGCGAAAATGCTTGGCTCGCGCCGATCATCTTCGGACCCGATCCCACCATCTCGCGGAGCTGCCGGTTCTCGGCGCTCAACTTTGCCTGGTTCAGCGCGTTTTTGATGGCGACCAGGACGCGATCCCGGCTCAGAGGCTTCTCGAGAAAGTCGAAAGCGCCGGCGCGCGTCGCTTCAACGGCGTCGGCAATCGTGGCATGACCCGAAATCATGATCACGGGCGCCGCGATCTCCTCTTTCTGCATGGCGCGCAAAAGGTCGATGCCGCTGCCATCTTCCAGCCGCACGTCGAACAGAAATACGTCGGCACGCGAAATGTCGGGGTATTTGCGAAACGCGGCGATGGACGGGAAGCAGTTCACGGCGTACCCTTCGCGCTCTAGAATCATGCGCAAAGAGCGTCCGATATTCTCTTCGTCGTCAACTATGAGGATTTTCTTCGAAGCCATTCGCCGCCACGGGCAGAACCACGCGAAATCCGGCCCCGCCCAGTTCGCCGGCCACAAGCAGAATGTCGCCGCCGGTCAGCAACGCGCTTTTTCGCGCGATCGAAAGACCGAGCCCCATGCCGCGCTTCTTGAATGAAATCGCCGGTTGAAACACAGACTTGCGCGCCTGTTCGCTCAGACCGGGTCCCGAATCGTGAATTTCAATTTCCACATGCCCGTTGACGGCCGAGGTCGCGGCGAGAATTTGGCCGCCGTTACCAGCCGCTTCCGCCGCGTTTTCGAGCAGGTTCATTAAAATTCCCTTCACCAGGTCCTCGTCGGCGAGCACGCACGGCGAATTCGCGGCCAACCGCGCGATGTAATTGACTTCGGGATGTCCCGATTTTAGAAAAGCGATGCGCTCCTCGATCATGGCGTTGACGTCGATTTGCGAAGGACACACGGGCGGCTCCGCGGAGAACTCGGAAAACGCGCGCACACGCCGCTCGAGCGACTCCACTTCATCCACAACAATCTGGGCCGCTTCTTCGAGAAATGCACGGTTTCCTTCCGAATGTCGCGCGACCATCTCTTCGACAGTAAGGCGGATCGGGGTCAAGGAGTTCTTGACTTCATGCGCCATCTTGCGCGCCAGTACTTGCCAGCTTGCCAGTTGCGTGAGGTAAACCAGCCGGTCGCGGCTATGTTCGAGTTGCGCGGCTGTATGGTTGAATGCCTCCGTGGCTCGGCCCACTTCGTCTTCGCGATCGTTCAAAATTCGCGCCGCGAAGTTGCCGGCGGCCAGCTCCGAAAGACCTGCAGTCAGTTGTTGAATCGGGCGGCTCACCCGGTTTGCCAAAAAGACAAGCAGCCCCAAGGACACCAACCAGATCCCCGCAGTCAATATGACATACGTATAGATGAAGCCGCGACGCAAGTTCCGGCCGACCAGCGCCCGCGCCCGCCGGTATTGCGCCGAAAGTTCGTCCATGCCAATGCCCAGATTCCGCGAGTAGACCGCAATGCCGGCCGGCTGGCGCACCAGATATTGCAGGACGCCGCCCTTCTCCCCGGCACGGAGGAATCTCTCGCTCTCACCGCTATCCCAGAATTCTTCGAAAGCCTCCGGCCACTTGGGGCGATCGGAAATTTCCAAGCGTTTCGAAGCGGCGTGGCCCGATAGAGCGGCCGCCTTCAGGCCTTCGCTAGCCTGTTGATAATATTCGCGTCCGGTAGTCTTCAGCGACTTCGAAACTTCATCGAGCTCCTGCATGGAAGTGCTTCGGTCGAGCAGCGATGTCGTCATCCAAAGAGTCGCGATCAGCGGCAGGATAGTAACCCCGAGGAAGACGGCGATCAAGCGGTTTCGAAGGCGGTTCACGAGTTCTTCGCCTTCAGATCCGCCAATTTGAGCGGACCGGTTTCGAGGATCCAGTGGGGTTGCTGCGAGCGCGCGGGCCGGCTGAAAATTTCGACCAGCCTCGTCAGATTGATCCCCGGCTCGCCGACAATCCCGGCCTGATCGCGCGGATCCTCGGCGCGAAGGTCGAGCTTGATCCAGAATGGCTTATTCGGAGGTACGCTTGCGAGGTCGATGCGAAGGTTGTCGAGGCACCATGCTTCGGCCGCTTGCGAGGAGAGATGGGAAGCGGAGTGTCGGGTCTTGCCGATCTGCGT
>JALYXS010000647.1 GCA_030946965.1 Acidobacteriota bacterium | reverse complement strand
CTGGGAGTCGGCCCCGAGGTTTGGAACGGATATACGCCGTTTCGAGCATGGGCCTGTCCGAAGTCCTCGCAGTTAACCGTCCAAGAAGCCTGTTTTTCTTCCTTAGGGAAGGTTTTTGCGTCCGGTTGAAGGCTCTTTTGTATTCTTTTCGCTTCTATCGGGAGCGTTGCTTTAAGTCTAGATTTTATTCTAAGGATCGTTCGTCTTGCCGACTTTTAATCAACTCGTGCGCAGCGGGCGCAAACCGCCAGCGTGGAAGACCGCCAGCCCCGCGCTGCAAAGCTGTCCGCAAAAGCGTGGCGTATGTACGCGCGTATATACATCGACTCCCAAAAAGCCCAATTCGGCGCTTCGGAAAGTCGCGCGCGTGCGGCTGACCAATGGAATCGAGGTCACTACCTATATACCCGGTGTTGGGCATAATCTGCAGGAGCATTCGATTGTGCTGATCCGCGGCGGGCGCGTGAAGGATTTGCCGGGCGTGCGCTACCACGTGGTTCGTGGAGCCCTCGATACGGCGGGCGTGAGCAATCGTAAGCAGAGCCGTTCGAAGTACGGCGCGAAGAGGCCGAAATCGTAATATGCCACGACGAAGACGCGTTGAAAACCGCGAGGCGATTCCCGACCCGGTCTATAACTCGACCATGGTTGAGAAATTTATCTGCTCCATGATGTGGGACGGGAAGAAGAACACGGCGCAGAAGATCTTCTACGAGTCGATGGAGAAGATCAAAGAGCGCTCGGGCGACGATCCACTGAAGTTATTCAAGAAAGCAGTCGAAAATTGCAAGCCGCTGCTCGAAGTCAAGACGCGGCGGGTCGGTGGTGCCAATTACCAGGTGCCGATCGAGGTTTCGCAGAGCCGCCGGACGAGTCTGGCGATCCGCTGGATTGTTCTGAACGCGCGTGGACGCGCCGATAAAGGCATGCCCGACAAGCTGGCGAACGAGCTGAACGATGCCGCGAATATGCGCGGCGGAGCGATTAAAAAGAAGGACGATGTACACCGCATGGCGGAAGCCAACAAGGCTTTCGCGCATTACCGGTGGTAGGACGGGAAACCAGAACCGATAGATTTTATGCCACGCACGGTACCACTCGAGAGGATGAGAAACATCGGCATCGCCGCCCATATCGATGCCGGTAAGACCACGACCACGGAACGCATCCTCTTTTACACCGGCCGCACGCACAAGATTGGCGAGGTCCATGAGGGCACGGCGACCATGGATTGGATGGAACAGGAGCAGGAGCGGGGGATTACGATCACTTCCGCCGCGACTACCTGCCAGTGGCGGGACGTCCAGATCAACATCATCGATACTCCCGGCCACGTGGATTTTACAGCGGAAGTCGAGCGCAGTCTTCGCGTGCTCGATGGCGCGGTGGCGGTATTCGACGCGGTGGCGGGCGTGCAGCCGCAATCGGAAACGGTCTGGCGGCAGGCGGACAAGTATCGCGTCCCGCGTATCTGTTTCATCAACAAGATGGATCGCGTGGGCGCGGATTTCTACCATTCCGTGCAGACCATTATCGACCGGTTGAAGTGCCGTCCCGTTCCGATCCAGATTCCGGTTGGCGCGGAAGAAAACTTCAAGGGCATTGTCGATCTGGTGCAGATGAAAGCGGTCATCTGGCGGGATGAAACGCTCGGTTCCGAGTACGACGTGATCGAGATTCCGGCGGACCTCCTGGAGAAAGCCCGCGAATATCGCGAGCAGATGATCGAAGCGGTTTCCGAGTTTGACGACGCGCTGTTCGAAAAGTTCATCGAAGGCAAGCCGCTCACGACGGACGAAATTCGGGCCGGAATCCGCAAGGCAACGATTGCGCAGAAGATTTTTCCGGTAATCTGCGGGACGGCGTTCAAGAACAAGGGCATCCAGACGATGCTCGACGCGGTGGTGGATTATCTGCCCTCGCCGCTCGACGTTCCACCGGTCGAAGGCACGGACATCGACGATAAAGAGAAAATGCTGGTCCGCCAGGCTTCCGATAAGGAACCTTTCGCGGCGCTCGTTTTCAAGATCATGACGGACCCGTATGTCGGCCAGTTGGCGTTTTTCCGGGTGTATTCGGGCAAGATGGCCGCGGGGGAATCGATCTTCAACGTGGCGAAGGGCCGCCGGGAGCGCGTCGGGCGTTTGCTCCGCATGCACGCCAATAAGCGCGAAGAGATTCAAGATATCCAGGCGGGCGACATTGCCGCCGCCGTCGGATTGAAGACCGTTTCGACCGGAGACACCATCTGCGATGAAGATTCGCCGATCGTACTGGAATCGATTATTTTCCCAACACCGGTTATCCAGCTTGCGGTCGAACCGAAGACCAAGGCCGATCAAGAGAAACTGGGCATGGCGATCCAGAAGTTGGCGCAGGAAGATCCCACGTTCCGCGTGGCGACGGATCCCGAAACCGGCCAGACCATTCTCTCGGGGATGGGTGAGCTGCACCTCGAAATCATCGTAGATCGCATGATGCGCGAATTCGGCGTCGGCGCGAACGTAGGCAAGCCGCAGGTAGCGTACCGCGAAACGATCAAGAAGCAAGCCCAGGCGGAAGGCCGGCACGTCAAGCAATCGGGCGGACGCGGCCAGTACGGCGTCGTCAAGATTCGCGTGGAGCCGCTGCCTTCAGGCTCCGGTTTCGAATTCGTGAATGAGATCTTCGGCGGCTCGATTCCCAAAGAATATGTCGCGCCCACCGAAGCGGGCATGAAGGAAGCGCTCGAGGGCGGCATCATGGCCGGTTTCCCGATGTCGGATTTGAGAGCCATTCTCTACGACGGCAGCTATCACGACGTCGATTCGTCCGAAATGGCGTTCAAAATCGCCGGCTCGCTTGCGATCAAGGAAGCCGTGAGGCGCGCGCAGCCGGTGCTGCTCGAGCCGATCATGAGCGTCGAAGTCGTGATTCCGGACGAGTACATGGGTCCGGTGAACGGCGATTTGGTTTCGCGGCGCGGCCACCTTGAAGGAATGGAAATGCGCGGCGCCACGCAAATTATCAAAGCGAGCGTCCCGCTTTCCGACATGTTCGGATACGCGACGGAGCTTCGCTCGCGCACGCAGGGACGCGGCAGTTTCACCATGCACTTTGGCAAGTATCAGGAAGTTCCGGCCAGTCTCGCCGAAGAGATCGTGAGCCGGATACAGGGCAAAGTAACCA
>JALYXS010000624.1 GCA_030946965.1 Acidobacteriota bacterium | reverse complement strand
CGCCCGATCCGGTGGCAAGAAACGAATCCACGGCCGGCCGGTCGCGTAAATATGCGGCGGTCACATTGCCAGACGCCGTGGATGCGTGCATGCTGCCAGATACACTACTTACGCGGATGGTCCCGCTGGAGCTTTCACAACGCACGCCCGGCGCGTAACCGACCTGAATCGGCCCGCCGGAGTTCCGCGCCACCACCATGCCCGAAGCGTGGTCTACCAAAAGGGGGCCGCCGCCGGTGCTAACAGTCACGGCCCCGCCCGCGTGCATGATGTGAATGCCTCCGCCCACAGTGGTCGCGCGTAAGGGCCCCTGCACATTCCGCACCAGAATTTCGCCGCCGCCCGATTCGAACAGGGCGCCTCCCCCAATCGAATCGGCGGTAATGTTGCCGCCGCCGATCATGCATTGAACCATGCCGCCGATAGTGCCTAGCGACGTGGTGCCGCCGGCGCTTCGGATCGTCACATCGCCATCGACCCGATCGATTCGAATCCTTCCGCCACCCGCTTCAGCTCGTAGCGCACCTTGCAGATTAGAGGCATCGAGGTTTCCGCCGCGCGTTACCAACGATACTTCCGAAAGGGCACGCGGCGCTGTAATCTGCAACTCCGTATTGGCGTTCGCGCCGCTCCCAAGAGAGAGGAAAGTCGTCTCCCCGTGACGGCCTTTTTGGAGTCCTGAGCGCCGCAGCACCTGTTCCGCCTCGCTCGCATCCGATACTCGAACTCTGAGACGGTATCTGTAAGATACCACAGCGACATCGCCGCCACGGTATGTTACGGAGCCGGGAGCTCGAACCTCCAGCCTGCCGCGCGGGGCCACCGGTTCCGAGCCTTCCAGCGTCTGCACCCAAAATGGCCCTTCGCGATGAATTTCTTGCGCGAGTGCGGCCCAGACGACCAGCGGAATGAAAGCGAAACGGCAAATCGACATAAGCTATTAAAACGTTCCCACCGACGCATTCAGATCCTGCAGCGCGTTCTCGCAACGCGCCCGGACATAACTGTTGTCGTCCTTCCGGACAAGATTTTGAAGAACCCCAACCATGGATCGATCGTGATGCGCCACAAGCAGATCGATAACTTGAATCCGAACTCCGGGATTCGCGTCCTGCAGAAGCACTTGTGAGAGCGTCTTGCGGACATTCGCGTCCGCCGCAAACGACTTCAATCCGTCGAGCGCTTTCAGGCGAACACCCGGATTGGGATCGTGCAATACGGCTTCAAGTAAAGCTTGACGAACATCGGCCGAACCAGCCTGATTTCTAAGTACATCCATCGATTCGACTCGAACCCCCGGATTGGCTTCGTCGCGAACGGCCGCCAGCAGCATCCGTTGAATACCGGGATCGTCCAGCTTGCCCGAGATCATGCGGCGGCGGGTCTCATCGATGGCAATCTGAACGCGTCCGGCCTGCTCCGGCTGAACGGAACGAACCGTCGAAAGAATGCCTTCCGTTCCGAAGGACGATGTGTTTGCGGTTTGCGGAAAATTCGCCGGAATGCGCGCGCCAAAATAACCGAGAGCGACTAGCGCCATGGCTCCCACCGGAACGCGCATCTGGAATCCCGAATGGACGATCATGTGCCAGAAGCGCGGCCAGAAAAGCGCCGCGTCCCCGCCCCGCCGCATGCCTGCTTGCGCATCGGTTCCAATCTGCCGCGCAAGATCGAGACGGCATTCGGCCAAAAGGTCCGGAGGAACTTCGAAGCGGTCGCGGTCGAGCAATCTTCCCAGATTCTGCTGGCATTTCAACTCCGCCGCGCAGGCAGTGCAGGCAGCGCAATGATCTTCCAAACGTTCTTCCGAATCGGGGGAAAGTTCACCGTAGAGATACAAGGGAATGGATTTCGAGACAAATTCACAACTCATAGACAATCTCCCAACCCGGCGCGCATTTTTTGCGTCGCGCGGAATAAGCAATTTTTTGCGGCCTCTTCGCTGGTTCCCAACATCTCACCGATATTTCGCAGCCGGAGCCCTTGATAGTGCCGTAGCTCAAACACCATGCGCTCCCGAGGCGTCAGATCTTGCAGCGCCGTCCGTATGCGGCCGCTCAACTCGTTGTTGCGCAACTGCCGCTCGGGATTGGCGTGCGTGGCCTCCTCATGCACGTTGTCCATGCGGTCGATGGTTCCTTCCCCGCTTTCCACGACGGACGATTCCTCCCGGCGAGTCTTGCGTTTGCGCAAATGATCGAGGCAAATATTGGTCACAATGCGGTAAAGCCAGGTTTGAAAACTACAATCGAAGCGAAAACCGGGGATGCTCTTATGCACGCGCAGGAACGCTTCCTGGTATACATCGCGCGCATCTTCGGGGGACCGCAATAAATTCATGGCGATCCGGAGCACACTTTGGTCGTAAGCACGCACGAGGCGCTCGAAAGCATCGCTGTCGCCGCGCTGGACGGCGCGAATCAGACTAGTTTCATCCACTTGCGGCGCCAGCCTGGCACTCATGGCCCCGGCCATATTCTGCATTAACGCATATTGGACGAAGCAAGCGGGGAAACGTCACGGGGCGTCTTTTCCGGTGGTGAGCTACACCCGCGCCCCTGCGGAGGAATGGTCAAACTCCGCTTCAACCTGCTATAGCTGAGTGGTAAACCCTACATCTAAGGAGCCAATCGGCCCATGGCACATACTTCGTGGGTGCCGCTCTTGATCCTGAGCGGTCTTGCGCTTACGCCTCTGCTCCAGGCAGGCGATTCGGGCAGTCGCGTCCACTACATTGGCGGGACGCTTGCCCAACTTCCCAGCAAATCGGAAGGCCGCATTCAAACCACCGGTAGCGACGTGTTGTTGTTCGAATCCAAGAGCGCCGCCGTGCGCGTCCCGTATCGCGACATCAACGTGGTTGAGTATGGGCAGCGTGTCGATCGCCGTTATCTGGAGGCGATCCTGATCTCCCCGCTGCTGCTGTTGAGCAAGCGACGGACGCATTTCCTGACCGTGGGATACCAGGATGAAGAAGGCCGTCAGCAGGCTATGGTTTTCCAGGTAAATAAGGGCGACGTCCGGTCGCTGTTGGTGAGTTTGGAGGCGCGAACGGGCCGGAAAATCGAGTTTCAGGACGAGGAGGCGCGGAAAGCGGGCAAAGGATGAGACTTGTGATTGTACTCTTGGCCGCCACGCTCTCGCTTGGCGGATTCGCGTCCGCGGGGGAAGACGACGATAGCGAATCGACTTCGCTGCTCGATATCAAGAAGCTCTATGTGGACAAGCTCTCCGGCGGCGAGACTGCCGTGCAGATGCGCGACATGATTATCAGCAGCCTTCTGAACTCTAAGCTTTTCGCGCTTACCGAAAACGAAGAGCGCGCCGACACGTTTCTGCGCGGCTCGTCCGAAGATCTGGTGTTCACCGACGAGCACCAGACCAGCGATAGCATCAACGCGCAATTGCGTGGCAGCGCGGGCGGCGGCTCGAAGGATGCCTCTTACCGTTCGACGGGCGCGGGCGTGGGGCAAAACGAATCCAGCCGGGTGTATGAACGCAAACATGAGGCTTCGGCCGCCGTGCGATTGGTGAATAAAGATGGCGACGTGATCTGGTCCACCACGCAGGAGAGCATGGGCGGCAAGTTTCGCGGATCGAGCGCGGACGTGGCGGATAAGATTAGCAGGAAGTTAATCGACGACGTGCGCAAGGCGCGCGCGGAGGCCGCGGCTGTGTCGCGAAAAGAAGGATCTCTCGAAGCAAAGCGAAAAAATTGAGCGCAATCCGAAAGACCTGGATCTCTTGACTACCTCGCGCTTTGATCACGCCGCCTCTTTATCCACGGCCAAGTGACGATTCCCCAATACCGATTCCGCCCCGGCCAGAATCAGGGCCGCAACCAGCACGTACCACCACAGATCGATCGACTCGTGAACCGGTTCCGCGCCTGGGGTATTCTGAACGGGCGCTTTGCCGGTGTTTTCCCAAAGCTGCAACGTTTCCGCTGGAACGATCGCGAAATCCGATTCGCGCCGGTCCGGATTCACCGCCGCCAGTTCGTGCCTGCCGTTCGGGCGGCGAATATCGTAGAAGCCTTCACGCGTAAGCGCAATCGTTTGCACCTTTGTCGATTCGGAGAGTGAAAGCGCGCGCTGCCCATCGGGCCCGATCACTTCCACCGCGCCTCCCTTCTCTTGCGCCTTCTCGCGCGCGGACCGCAGATCCACAAACGAACCTACGGTGTAGTTTGCTGGGGTGTCGTCGAGACCGCCCAAATAATGCGAAGTCTGTTCGATGAACGGCACGAATGCCACGTGCAGCGGAAAATCGTTCGCCAGGTTGTCGAATGTAGACGCGAACACCAACACGCGCCCATCTCCGGCTGGTTTGTCGATCAACAGCGGCGTATCGTCCGATAGCTTCGCGGGAACGCGCGCGCCGCCCGGGTCCACTTTCACCGTCTGGAAGAACTTAACGCCCTCCCATCGCTGCGCGCGGCGGATCGCCGGATGCGCGCTGTCTAGAAACGCGGCACTTTCAAAACGCTGACCCTCGGGCGAGGCGTAGCGCTCGCCACTAATCGCCAGATCGGCCAACGGAACGCGGCGCAATCCCGCCGAGGTTCTCCCGAGCGCGATCAGCACCGAGCCGCCTTTCTGGACATAATCCCGCAGCGCTTCGTTAAACTTCGCGGGCAGCGATCCGGTATCGGACAACACCACGAACGCGTACTTCGAAGGCACAAGATTCGCGGACTGTTCGGTTACGACCGGTTCTAACTTGAACGCCGGCTCGTTCGAAGATTCAAGCGCCGTGCGGAAGTAGGTCAAGCTGCGCGCATCGCGAGCGTCATGCACGAACAGCGCGGGCCGGGGGTCGGACCGCTCGGCGGAGAAATAGAAGTGATCGTCTTGCGGAAACGCATCCGCCGAATCGATTCGGATCTCGCCCTTGTTGAGTCCGTAAGAAACGTCCATCGACAGGAACTCGACCGGCCCGCGGCCATCGGGCGGCACTTCAACCAGCTTAGTTTCGAGCGTCTTTCCGTTAACGACCAGCGACACGCGCCGCGTTGCCCTTGCATTGCCATGCCCCGCGACCGTCGCCTGCACGCGAACCCGCTTGGGATCGTAAACGTGCCGGGGCGCATGGACGCTTTCGACGAAAAAGTTCGGCACGGACTGCGTAGCCGCGGCGTGCGGCGCCAGTTTCGTGCCTTGTTTCAGTTGAAGATCGGCAAAGCTCGAAGGCATCGAAGTTTTTTGCATATCGGAAAAAATATGCATCTCGCGCGGCGGCCCCGGTGTCTGGCCGGCAGTTCGCACCAGTTCGGCGTAGGAGCTTGCCGCATCGCCCAGCTCGATTGAATTTA
>JALYXS010000616.1 GCA_030946965.1 Acidobacteriota bacterium | reverse complement strand
CCGCTTCGGGATACCACTGGTCCCAGCAAATCAGCGTGGCGATACGGCCAAAGCGCGTATCGAAGCAGCGGAAACCGAGGTCGCCCGGCGTGAAATAATATTTCTCGAAATAGAGCGGATCGTCGGGGATGTGCATCTTGCGATAAAGGCCGGCCAGGGACCCATCGGCATCGAGAATTGCTGCCGTGTTGTGATAAACGCCGGCCGCGCGCCGCTCAAACAGAGACGCTATTATAACGACGTCGGCTTCCTCGGCGACGGCGGAAAGGCGCGCGGTCGTGGGGCCCGGAATCGGCTCCGCCAGATCGAATAGGCGCGCGTCCTCTTCGCGGCAAAAATACTGGGAGCGGAACAACTCCGGAAGGCAGACAATTTGCGCGCCCTGTGTCGCGGCCTCGCGAATTTTCCGTTCCGCGCGAAGTAGATTATCTTCCGGATCTTCGGAGCAGGCCATCTGAATGAGGCCCACGCGGAACTGGGAATCGGTCACTTGTACCATTGTAATTTGCTGGTTCTATTCGACATCGACGGAACGCTGGTGCGGCGCGCGGGCATGCATCATCGGCAGGCGCTGGTGGAAGCGGTCCGGCTGGTGGCGGGCCTCGATACAACTACCGAAAATATTCCGCTGCACGGAATACTCGACCGCGATATTCTGCGGCAAATGATGTCGAACGCGGGCGCATCGAGCCGCTCGATTGCGCGCCACATGCCGAAGATCGTGGAGCAAGCGCAACGCATCTATGTCCGGACATGCCCGGACCTGCGCGGCAAAACCTGCCCCGGCGTGCGGCGGTTCCTGTACAACTTAAAACGGCGGCGAATTCCATCGGTGCTAGTGACGGGAAACTTAACGCGTATTGGTTGGAAGAAATTGGAACGGGCCGGCCTGAAAGATTATTTTCGTTTTGGCGCTTTCGCGGAGATGGCCGACGACCGGGCGGGCCTCGCGCGCATCGCGATTCAGACGGCGCGAGACCGGAAGTGGATCGCCGGCGACGCGCGTATTTGGCTGATCGGCGATGCGCCCAGCGACATTATCGCGGCGAAGGCGAATGGCGCAACCGCCGTGGCGGTGCATACGGGCATATCGACTCGCGACGAGTTGGCCGCGCATTCGCCGGATTTGTTGATCGAGGATTTGCGTTCTTTGACAATCAAAATGCTTCTGGCCGATTTGCAATAGCTCTCGAAACTTGCATTCCAGGCAGACGCGCCGTGAACAATCCGGCTCGCGCCGCCGAGTTCGGATCCCACTCCCGGCGCCACACGCGGCCCAAGAATAGCAGTGATGCGGCGCCGGTCATCACCACTGCCGAGCACAGCGCGAAACCAATCCCAAAGCTTCCCGTCTGGCCCTTAATTGAACCGAGCAGCGTGGGCAATAGGAATCCGCCGAGGCCGCCAGCCGCGCCGACCACTCCGGTAATTACGCCGATTTGCCCGCTGAATCGTTGCGGCACCATTTGGAAAACCGCGCCGTTGCCCATGCCGAGCATCGCCATCGTGCAGACCAGTAACGCCAGCGCGATCCACACGGAGGGCAGAGTCGCAACGGCGGCGACGCAGACCGAGATCCCCGTCAGCAGAAACAAGAGCATGCGATAGCCTCCGACGCGGTCCGACAAAAGGCCGCCTACCGGCCGCAGAAAGCTGCCGAAGAGAACTACCACGGTCGTCAGATCGCCCGCCTGTACTTTCGTGAGCTGGTACTGATCGTGGAAGAAGATCGTAAGAAAGCTGGCGAGACCCACGAAGCCGCCGAACGTCAGGCTATAGATGAAGCAGAACCAGCCCGTATCCGCCGTTTTGAATACGGAAGCGTAATCGCTCCAGCTTTTCGCTTTGGCCGTACTGGGCGCGTCTTTCGCCAGGATCAGAAACAGGATCCACACCGCGATTACCGGAATGAGCGCCACGCCGAATACATTGCGCCAGCCGATCGCCTGGGCGATACGCGGAGCAAAAAGCGTTGCAACCAGAGTCCCCGAATTTCCCGCCCCGGCGATCCCCATGGCGAGACCCTGATACTCGGGCGGATACCATGCGCTCGCAAGCGGGAGCGCGGCCGCGAAGCTCGCACCGGCGATTCCGAGCAACAATCCCACCCCTAGAAATGCCGTAAAACTCTGGGCAAACTGCCACGCGAGAAACAGTGGGACAAGAGTCGCCCCCAAACCGATCAGCCCGGTCTTGCGCGCGCCCAACCGCTCCGTCATCAGTCCGAGGACAATGCGGAAGAAGCATCCTCCGAGAAGCGGGATCGCGGTCAGCAGCCCTTTCTGCGCCGCCGTGAGCTTTAGCGTTTCGGCGATGAACGGCCCGATAGGTCCAAGCATTACCCAGACCATGAAGCTAACGTCGAAATAGAGGAAGGCCGAAAGTAACGTTGGCCCATGGCCCACTTTGGTGAAGCCGCGCAATGACATGATTTCTCCCGATCTATGACGCTAAAATGCGTAAACCGCCAGCACGTAGGGGTAGTTGTAGGAGCGGCCCTGTGTCGTTTGCTTCAAGAATGCGCCCGGGAAAATATGACCAAACCCAAGCCCGATCTGGATCTGTTTATTGAACCCGTACATCGCCTGCCCGTCCAGTTCTTCGCCGACATGCGTTTCCGTATTGGTCGCCGGCGCGCGCACAATGGCCGCGCCCGCCGCGTTGTACAGCGAATCGTGTGGATTTGCCAAATGCCAGTCGTGAAAAATGGCCGACGCCGTCCACTTTTTGTAAGGCTTGAATTCCAGGCCGGTACGCAAATCGCGGATATTGCGCCAGCCCACTTGATCGGCAAGGCCGTATTTGTCATGCCCGGTCGGATATAACTGATCGAACGTGTGCCGTGGGCCGCCCGACGCATAATTGTATTCGACCAGCGCGCGCGCGGCTATTAAGGTAGGGCCGAACGTGTAACCTCCAACCCAATGGCCCGCCCATGCGGAGGTCGCCGCAGTCGCCGTGGGTCCCAGAGTCCCGCGCTGAACCGCCATTTCCGTGCCGTAATCGAAATGCGCGGGCAGCTTCCCGACCCAGCGAACACCGGTCGTTTTCGAATCTAGTCTCGTGCCGTGCTGCAAGCGCCAGAACACGTAAGGCTCGATGACCGCCTTCGGCACTAGCTTCTCGATGCCGCCGTACAGCCCATGAAGATTGTTGCCCTGCTGATGACGATCGAACGTGCCATCCTGCTGCACCACGACGGAACTTGCGAAAGCGTCAAGCCGGAACCCGCCGCCCCGCAACGTCGCGCGCACCGCGTCGAAACT
>JALYXS010000583.1 GCA_030946965.1 Acidobacteriota bacterium | reverse complement strand
ACGGAAGCCTGAGTGCCAACCGTTACAGCGAGCTCAAGCAGATCGACACGTCGAACGTGAACCGGCTCGCCGTGAAATGGATGTTCCCGATCGATCATTTCGGCGTGGAGACGACGCCCGTGGTTGCGGACGGGATCATGTACGTCACTGGGCCGAATCAGGCCTGGGCGCTCGATGCGCTAACCGGCCGCGCGATCTGGCACTATGGGCGTCCACGCACACCCGGCCTCGCCGGCGACGCATCTCTCGGCACCAATCGCGGCGTCGCTCTTTTAGGCGGCAAAGTCTTCATGGTGATGGATAACGCGCACCTGATTGCCTTGCACCGCGTCACCGGCCATCTGCTCTGGGACGTAACGATGCCCGAGGAGCCGCAACATTACGGCTCGACCGTCGCGCCGCTGATCGTGAGAGACACCGTGATTGCAGGCGTTTCCGGCGGCGATTGGGGTATCCGTGGATTCGTTGCGGGTTTCAACGCATCGACTGGCGAACGCCTCTGGCGCCACTGGACAATTCCGCTGAAAGGCGATCCCGGCGCCGATACTTGGAAAGGCAAAGAGCCGCTTTACGGGGGCGGCTCGACATGGTTGACCGGTTCCTACGATCCCGAAACCGATACGCTCTACTGGCCTACGGGAAATCCGTGGCCCGACTCGGACGACCGCGACCGGCATGGCGACAATCTCTACACAAATTGCATCCTGGCTCTGAATCCCAGTACCGGCGCGTTGAAGTGGCATTATCAATTCACGCCGCACGATACCCACGATTGGGATGCGACCGAGCCGCCGGTTCTGATCGATACGCAATACGCCGGCCAAGCGCGAAAGCTTCTGCTGCACGCGGACCGGAACGGGTTTTTCTACGTGCTCGACCGGACCAACGGCAAACTGCTGCTTACGAAAACGTTTGCGCGGCGAATGACTTGGGCGGATGGCATTGGCGCGGACGGACGCCCCAGGCCGTTTCCCACGCCGATCGCCAACGGAATGACTTGCCCCAGCGACGCGGCCAATTGGGGTTCCGTCGCATTCAGTCCGGTGACGCGCTTGTATTATGTGTTGACGCTCGAACAGTGCCATCCCGAGCGCCGCGCCGGCAGCTGGAAAGCCGCGGAAAATCGAATCCCCGAGCCGCAAAAATATCTGCGAGCCATAAATATCGATACGGGAAATGTTGTCTGGGAAATTCCGCAGATCGGCGCGGTGCAGCCGAAAACTTATCCGGGCGTGCTCGCGACTGCAGGCGGAATCGTGTTCTACGGAGATCCGAACGGAGCCTTCGCCGCCGCCGATGCGCGCGATGGAAAGCCGTTGTGGCACTTCGCGACCAACGTGCTCATGAAGGCTTCGCCGATGACGTACACCGCCGAAGGGAGACAGTTCATAGCCGTTGCGGCTGGGCCCAACATCGTGTGTTTCGGTTTACCTTCTGAATGAAACTCAACCGGCGTACATTTGTTTTTGCGGCAAGCGGGGCTTTGTTCGGCGCCCAGGACGGCCAAACGCCGCCATCGGATCGCATCGTGATGGGCGTGATCGGCAGCGGCGGCCGCGGCGCCGTCGTGATGTCGGCTTTCCAGAAGGACCCATCCGTGCGCGTCGGAGCGATCTGCGACGTATATGAGCCGAATCTCGAAAACGCGCTCTCGGCGGCATCGAAGGCCGGCAGTCATCCGAAGCCGTACCGGAATTACAAACAGCTACTCGACGATAAGAACATCCAAGCCGTGCTGATTGCGACGCCCGAGCATTGGCACTATCGCATGGTGCTAGACGCGATGGCGGCCGGCAGGGACGTCTATATCGAAAAGCCGCTGTGCCAAACGCCGGAACAGGGAATCGCATTAGTCGATGCCGAGAAGAAATCGAAGAGCATCGTGCAAGTGGGCATGCAGCGCCGCAGCTACGACCTTTATCTGAATGCGCGAAAAATCGTCGCGGGGGGGACGTTGGGAGACGTTCACATGGTGCGTTCCTGGTGGCTCAACAATAGCCTCGATGGCGGACCCGCGAAGAAGCTCGAGGGTCCGCTCGATCGGGAGCAGTGGCAGGGCCCCGCGCCGCGCCGGGCGTTCGATCCCAACC
>JALYXS010000582.1 GCA_030946965.1 Acidobacteriota bacterium | reverse complement strand
CGCCGTATCGAGCTGCGTGATGGCCGTGCCGCCATCCACCGTCTCCGTCATCACGAGGCGGCCGGCGCCCGTCCACTTCAACCAACTTGGGGACGCCTTGCGCCCCGGCGTGATGTCGCGCGGAGTGCCGCCCGCGGCCGGGACCGTAAACACATCGCCGCCCGTCGATCCTTCATCGCTCATCAGGCCTCCGATGAACGCAATCGTGGAACCATCGGGCGACCAACGTGGAATCGCAATCTGCATTTCCGGTTTCACCAGATGCCGGACAGTGCCGTTCGACGCGTCGATCGCAAACAACTGAGCGATCCACCAATTGTTATCGCCGTTTCCCTTTGAAGCCGTATAGACAATGTTGCGGCTATCGGGAGACCAATCGAATTCATAAACGTACGTGTCGGCGGGGGAAAGGCTGCGTGTTTGACCGGTGGCTACATTCACCAAGGCGAGGCGCTGCTCGAAAAACTTGTCTTCGACCACGCCGTTGTCTTTTGTGGCGGGTTCGAGCGGACCGGCGGGGCGCGGAGCGTTTTCGGTGAACAGAATTGCTATTTGCCTGCCATCGGGCGACCAGCGAGGGTCCGCAAGATACCCGGTCAGCGAAGTAAGTTTTCTCGCGTCCCCCTTGGGACCGGTAACGTAAAGCTGTAGTTGGCCGCTCTTTCTCCGATCCGATAGAAACGCCAACCGCGAGCTGTCCGGGGACCATGCCGGGGCGCGTTCATCGGCGGGAGTCTTGGCGTCTCCGGCCGCCATTCGTTGAGCCAATTTCGCCGGTCGGGTCAAATCCAAAAGATAAATCGCCTTGTTGCGCGATTCCGTGGTGTCTTTGTTCTTTAACGCCTGCACGTAGGCCAGCCGCTTCCCATCTGGCGAGATCGCCGCCTCGCGGTATTCCGTCACTGACGAAATAGCGTTCAGGATTTGATCGATTTTTCCCTGGGCAAATCCGGCGATAGGAAGAACAATGGCAAGTGGAGCGAACGCGAGCCGCATGTAATTACGCATGTAACTAAATGCTACTCCGAGATGAGCGGGCCATCCCCGCGAGACAATTCCGTCAGGATTTTCTCGCGATGCGATTGAGCATGACTCACCGCGGATTCCATCGAGATCCAATAAATTACGCCGCCAACCAAAGCGGCCAGCGCGAGCAACGCGAAAAAGATGGCTTGGGAGTCAAACACATAACGCGCCCAGAAGGCCAGCCCGATTGGAGCCAACGCCACGGGGAAGAATAGAAAAACCAGAGCGTTCAAGCTCCGCGCCGCGCCTCCTTGCGTGACCTTCTCGGGAGTCATCGGTCGCGGGAAATGTACCGAGCTAAGATTACCAACCGAGAGCAGGTATAGGCCGGCGGTCAAAGACACCGCCATTGCTTCAACTATTTTCAGGGGAACCAGGTGGATGCGGAAAATCAGCGTGACAATAAGCACGAAAAGCACTTCGATGCAGATGAATACCGCCGCCGCGATATTCTTTCCAACTAGCGCTTTCGAGAAAGGGACCGGCAGCGAAAAATAAACCTGCGCGGCGGAACGGTCGAAGCCGAACGCGTTCCAATAGGACACTTGACCGAGAAGGATCAGCGCGTAGATGCTCACGACGGTCAGAAAATTTTCACTCATGAAGCCTGGAGTGGAAGCTCGATGCCGGAGGGTTGTGGGAAGCCACACGATCAGTCCGAAGGAAAACCCCATTATGAATACCAGGCGGAAACGCGGCGTGCGGCTCAAAGAGCGAATCTCCTTTTCGACCACCGCCGCGATGGGATCCGGCAGCAGCGCGGAGGGAAGCCGGTAGAGGCGCTCGACCAGGGACGGACGGCCGCCCACGATTTCAGCCGAACGAGACGCGGAACTGACGTGGTGGTCCGCGCGCAAACTTTTCTGAAATTGCCAGCGGCTGAACAGGTAGGCGGCCGCAACGCAGATCAGGAGAATGACGACCGGCAGCGTAACGGCAGTGGCCAATAACAGGCTGCTCAAGGCGGTCCAAGGCCAAATCGCGGACACCGGCAGGAACCTTTCGACAGTGTTGCGGCGAACTCCGGAGACCAGCAAAAGCTGCGGCACGGCTCCCGCCAGGACCATCAGCAGCACGACGAATTCCCGCAGCCGTTTGTGCAACAACAGGCGTTCCAGAAGATTGCGCGAACCGGCCGAAAGCAGCACGTTGAACGCGACGAACAGAAGCATCGGGAAGAACAGACGCGGCAGGGCGGACGCTCCGCCGTATGAGGGATTACGGAGCAGCCCGATGAACACTCCGGCCAGCACGATCAGCATCTCCGCGCAGGTAGTGAAGCGGAGCATCAGTTCGACAAAAAACAATTTCTCGTGCGGGACCGGGTACACCAGCAGCTTGCGCAGATCGAGTGAGGAACCCATGCTGGCCGTTGCGACCGGCGCGAGCTGCCAATAAAAGAAAACGATTGCCAGTCCGGTCGATAGGACAAGCGGAAACATTTCGCGATTGCCGGCGTTTGCGAAGAACGCCTGGGCTCCGAACGCGAGAACGGCCCAAAATCCGTAGAATATGAGCCCGGTCAGCGCGCTGAAGATGGAACCGCCCATGCGGGAGCGCAGCCGGAAGCTGCGCATGCTGAGCAGTTGCGCGCGAAGTATGGCGGCGATCATTTAGGAACGCGCTTGGATAATCGCCGCTAGCAGATCGGGCTTCGCCGCATCGCGCTCGAGGTGCGGGTATTTTTCGCCATCGTGATAATCCACGCGAAAGGTTTTGTAGAATTCGCCGTCTTTGATCAGCAGCTCGATCGGCGCGGAGGTTTTCGCGGCCGCCTGAATAGCTTCCCGCAGGGCCGTGCCGGTGAACTGGCGCGTGTTCACCGCGATCAATTTTTCTTCGGGCGCGACGCCGGCCTTCTGCGCCGGCGAACCTATGTGGACGTCCGTGATCGTGCCGTCCTCCTTGACCTTGATTCCCAGCGAGTAGCTCATATCGATGAACTTGCGCTCTTCTTCCGCCGTCTTCCAAATGCCGGAACGCACGTTGGTGTAAACCAAATTCCAGCCGCCGCCGGTGATACCGCCCAGCGGCGCGTGAGGCGCGGTGGATTTCAACCGCGTGTTCAGAAACTCCGCCCAATCGTTAGGCTGCACGGCATTCAACCCGGCGACAACATCCTCGAATGTATACGGCCGCACTGCCGGCGGGCCGCTCTGGCCGCCGTCGAAAGCGCGCACAAAATCGTCGAGGGAACGCTTGCCGCGGCTAAGCTGGCGAATCGAAACATCGGCATCGAGCCAGATGAGCGTGCCTTCGGGATAATAATCGACGCCGCGCCGGTAGTCGGCGTAATCGGCGCGACCGCCATAGAGGATTTGCGCCGCGATGGCCGTATCTTCGAGAGGCCGCCAGGTTCTACCCGCGCCGCGATCGAGTTGCGCCGCGGTGATGGCGAGCGACTCGCGATACTGTTCGGGAGTCGAAAGCCCGCTTCGCGGCGTGAGCACCTCGCCCAAATATTCGGTCAGGCCCTCGTACACCCAAAGCAGATCGCCCTTCATGGGCTTCTCGTAATCGGAAGTGGCGAGGCCCGCGGGACGGCGGTACTTGCCGTTCCAGGAGTGCACGAATTCATGCGGCAGCAAGCCGGACGTGAGCTTTCGCAGGCTGTCGTCGACCAGGCTGCGCTCCCCGACGCGGTCGTCGCTCGATTCATGATGCTCGAGGCCAAAGTGCGCGACGTGGTCGCTCAGGGTCAGCAGGAAATGATAATCGCGATAGTGCCGCGCGCCGAACAGCGCGCCGGTTTCCTTGACCAGATTGCGGTAATGCTCGATCTCGGGCTCGGTAATCTCAGTGGCGCGCTCGCTATCGGCGGCAATGTGCAAATAGTGCGGCGGCGTTTCGCCGGGACTTAGATCCACCGTCTTGAAGTTGGTTCCGGTGAGCACCGGCGAGTCGATCAACGTGGTCAGCGAGCTTGGCTTGAACACAATGGTGTCGCCCGTTTCGCGCGCAATCGCAAGCGCTGTGCCGTAGCGCCAGCCCGGTGGGACTTTTAGAGTGGCTTGATAATTCAACCGATCGGTGGGCGCGCCATCCGGATAAAGCAGAAGTTGATTCCAACTCAAGACGGCAAGCTGCGATGTCGCCGATCCTCCGGCCGAAAATGCGCCTGTATCGGGGGGCGAAATGAAATCCAATGCGACGTCGAGAGTGGTCGCGCCCGGCGGGATTTCCATGTGGAAGGCGTACATGTTGACTGAATCGCGCTTCCAGGGAACCGTCTGGCCGGCGGCGCTGATCTTGAGGCCGACGACGTCGGCTATTGGGCCGGTGGGGCCGTGCTCACCGGGAATCCACTGCGGATAGAGCAGGGTGAATGGGCCGGGCTTCACGGGGAAAGCGAGCTTGGCGTGGAAGAGGTGGCGCGGAGCGTCGGTGGCATCGACGCTGAGCTTCACGGGGATTTGGGCGAGAAGCGGCCAGCACAGGAGCAACGTGGCGCACCACAATAAACGGTTCACAGCCATTCGAGTTTTCCGTATTCCCTTTCCGCGCCGACGACGCGCACGAATACATCTTCGAGCGTTTCAGCCCCCTCACGCAGGTCTCTCATCGCGCCTTCCGTTACGATCTTTCCTCGATTAATGATGGCCACGTGATCGCAAAGCCGCTCCACGACCTCGAGCACGTGCGAGGTCAGAAAAATCGTAGCCCCGTGACGCACCTGGTCGAGCAGGATATCTTTCATCAGGCGCGCCCCCACGGCATCCACGCCTTCAAACGGCTCATCCATCAGAAACAATTCGGGCCGGTGAATGAGCGAAGCAGCCATCGCCACCCGCTTGCGCATGCCTTTCGAATACTCCGCAATCAGTTTTCTGCGTTCATTGGCAAGTTCGAATAATTCAAGCAACTCCCGCGCGCGATGAATCGCGAGCGGGCGGGCAAGTCCATACATCCTCCCCACGAATTCCAAAAATTCGCTGCCAGTCAGGCGATCGAAAAGTAACGATTCGTCGGGAACCAGACCGATGCGCTTCTTGATCTCCATCTCTTGTTCCGGCATGGGGAGGCCCAGCAGTTCGATCGATCCAGAGTTCGGCGTAATCAACCCGGTGAGCATGCGAATGGTCGTCGATTTTCCGGCGCCATTCGGTCCGAGGAAGCCGAAAAAGCAGCCGCGCGGGACACTAAGAGTTAGTCCGTCGACTGCCGCCTTGCCGTCGTATAGCTTTCGTAAATCGCGGACCGCGATAGCGGGGGTGAGTTCCGGCATGGCAGTCTTCTATCCTAACGCGGCATGGAGTATCCTAAATCCGTACCGACTATGAAAAAACTTACTCTACTAACACTTTTTGCAACTTCGCTCGCCGGTACACTCAGCGCACAAACCGCGGAGGTCGCTTCGTTTCAGGGGCTAATGACTCCGCTCAACGAGACGCCGCCGATCGCCGCCACCGACTTTCCCGGCGCGGCTTTGGGCACGGTCGTCGCGCATGTAGTACGCGACAGTTCTGGCACGATCACTTCGGGGACGGTCGATTTCATCGTCGATTACAAATACCTCGGCGGGACAATCACCGTCACCGGGCTGCACATTCACAAGGGCGCGGCGGGCGTAGCGGGTCCGATTGTGATTCCCACGGACATATCGGCCAATAATCCGGTGACCAACGTCACGGGCAACGGGCAGATCGTGCGAGCGGCCCAAGTGATGCCAACCGATACGGCGGGCCTGGATGCGCTCAACGGCATGTTTGCCGATCCGAGCGGGTTCTATATCAATCTCCACACGCCGGAGCACCCGGGCGGAGCGATTCGCGCGCAATTGTCGCGACCCACCACGATTCGCCTCATGGGCTTGATGACGCCGCAGCAGGAGACTCCGCCAATCACGGACCTGAATGCTTCGGCGGTCGTCTCGGTCACAATTAGCGCCACCCAGGGCGATTCACCGGAAACGACTGCCGCGCGGGTTACCTTCGACATGAAGTATGCATTTCCGAGCCAGGTCACGTTTATCGGATTCCATATCCATCGGGCTCCGGCGGGCACGGCAGGCCCTATAATCCTCGACAGCGGAATCAGCGGGAGCACCAATCCGGTTATGTCGGACCCAAGCGGTTCGGGCACTTTGCACCGCGAATTTGTCGTGAGCGCGTTCGACCCGACGGTAACAGCGGAGCAAGCGGCGATAAAGGGGCTGTTCGCGAACCCCGGCGACTTCTACATCAACGCGCACACCCCTGAACATCCGGGCGGCGCCGTCCGCGCGCAACTGCGCCGGGTGGACGACGTTGTATATCAAGTGAACATGCTGCCCTCGAATGAAACGCCGCCGATTACCGGACTGGCCGCGAGCGCGCCCGCACGCATCGTCGTGAACACTCTTCGCGGGGACGATGGCTCGGCCATCGCGGCGGCCGTTACCTTCGACGTAAACTACCGTTTCCCCGGCGCAGCTACATTCACCGGCTTGCATATTCATGACGGTGCGGCGGGCGTGGCTGGCCCGATTCACGTGCCCACCGATTTGAGCGGCGCTAATAGCGTGATGAGCGCCACCGGCTTTGGAAACATCTCGCGCCTGGCGCTGGTTTCGGATACCGCCGGCCTGGCGACCGTGAACTCCATTTTGAGCACGCCGCAGAATCAATACGTTAACCTGCACACCACTGTGAATCCGGGCGGCGCCGTTCGCGCGCAGATCGCGCCTGCAGCGGTAGGGCTTCCCAAAATCGACGTTAACGGCGTGATCAGCGCGGTCAACGACAAAGCGCTCACCACGGCGGCGCCCGGCGATTTGATCACGATTTACGGGACCAACTTGGCCAGCAATTCGAGCGGCCTCGGGGCTTTCGAAGGCCAGAACGTGCCAACTTCGTTCAATGGCGTTCAGGTGACGATTGGTGGAAAAGCGGCTCCGCTCATTTATGTCTCACCCCGGCAGATCAACGCGCAGGTTCCTTTTGACACAGCGGCGGGCGCTCAGCCGCTCATCGTTATGGCGGACGGAACCGCGAGTGCCGCGTACACCCTCATGGTTGCCGCGACGGCGCCCGGAATCTTCGTCGATGCGGCGACCGGCAACGGAATTTTGGTCAAACAGGATTTCTCGCTATTGACTTCGGATAATCGCGCCCACGCCAACGA
>JALYXS010000572.1 GCA_030946965.1 Acidobacteriota bacterium | reverse complement strand
CGTGCGCATTCCGGGACTGGGCGCTCCGCGCTGCACCATGGGCTGGCCGGGGCGAATCGGTCCCTGGTAAATTGGCCGTCCAGGCGCGGGCGCTTGCTGGCGCAACGGCACTCCCGGTTTGGGCGATGCGGCGGGAGCCGCGAAAGCCGGGTTGCTGCCGAGAGGACGCATCGGCTGCTGCAATTTTCTCGCTAGGTCCGGGCGCGGTGGCACAACGGGACGAAGCGCCGGCTGTCCCACGAGCGGACGTTGTCCGGGGGGCGGTCCTCCTGAAGCACCTCCTGGAGCACCTCCCGGAGCGGGCGTATAAGTCTGCGTGGCAAGCTTCGGCGCGGATGGTCCCGCGGGCCGGGCGGGCGCCGCCGGGCGTGGTTGCGGCATTCCTCCAGGGAACGGCTGGCGCGGCCCGGAGAGTACCTGTCCCGGGCGAGGCGCCATTGGCATTGGACGGACCGCCGGTGGAATCGGGCGGCCAGGACCAGCGGGCGCGGCTATCGGCGGCGCCGATGGCGGTTGCTTCCCTTGCGGCGCTAGAGGAGGACGTAGTGGCGCCATGCGCGGAGATGGCTTCTCGGACTCGGCGGTTGGCGCTTCCACGCCGGGCGGAACCGGCGCGAGAGGGGGAGTTATAACAGGTTCTGGAGCGGCGTGCCCGGAATCGGTTTCCGCGGGTTCGCGCGCTTCCGCGGGAGCCGGCTCGGCTCTGTCTTCCCGCGCTTCACGCGGGTCTGGGCGCCGGTCAATGGATTCGGGAGCGGCTTCGGGAGCGCTCACCCCATGGCCGTTGCTGCTTGGCCGCGACGCCGCTTCACCCTCGTCGCCGCGATCGCCGCCGCCATTCTCAAAATACACGCGCAGTTTTTCAGCCACGTCCTCGTCGACCGAACTCGAGTGAGTTTTCTTCTCGGTTACGCCGAAGTCGGGAAGCTTATCGAGAATCAAGTTCGCCTTGATTTCCAGAACCCGCGCCAGTTCATTAATGCGAATCTTCTTCATAGCAAAACAATCGTTATTTACTGCTGGCCATCCGTTTTAACGCTCGAATCGGCCGGGCGATTCTCGCTCAAATCGCCCTCTACTCCCGCGTTTTGGGATTCATCCGGGGAGTCTTTTATCGTATCAGAGTCGCTCGCCGCCGGTTCCAGCGCCGGTTCCCCCAAATCGGCCGCTTCCGCCGCATACGGCTCCGTATCGCCCGAAGCCGGTTGAACCGGTTCCTGCCCGGGCTCGCCTACCTCTTCATACTGCCCGTAGAAACTGTTGACCGCCTGCTGAATGCCCTGCACCATCTCCGCGCTCACGCCCGGAATCGCTTCCAGGTCTTCGGGCGTCATCGCACCCAACTTCTCCACTGTTCCCACGCCGCCTTCGCGGAGCTTGTCGGCCGCCGCTTCCGCCAGTCCATAGTCGATCAGCACCGAAACGGGAGCGCCGGGAGCAACCAGGGCCGCCATCTGCGATTCCACTTCCTGCCGCTTTTCTTCTTCGCTCTTGATATCGATCTTCCAGGCAAGCAGCTTGGCCGCCAGGCGCACGTTCTGACCCTTCTTCCCTATGGCAAGCGACAGTTGCGAATCGTCGACGATCACTTCCATGTGCTTTTCGATCGGATCGACGACGGTCACGCGGCTAATCTTCGCGGGGCTCAAGGCGTGCGTCGCGAACTGCACCGGATCTTCCGAGAATTCGATGATATCGATCTTCTCGCCGCGCAATTCGCGGATAATCGATTGAACGCGCATGCCTTTCATGCCGACGCACGCGCCCACGCAATCCACATCGCGGTCGCGGCTGACCACCGCAATCTTGGTGCGCTCGCCCGCTTCCCGCGCGCAGCCCTTGATAATCACGGTGCTGTCGTAAATCTCCGGCACTTCCTGCTCGAACAGCCGCTTTACCAGTTCCGGATCGGCCCGGGAAACCACGACGCCCGGCCCTTTGCTCGCTTTATCGACGATTTTGATCACGCAGCGGACACGGTCGCCAACGCTGAAATTTTCGAGGCGCGATTGCTCTTTTTTCGGCAACCTCGCTTCCGTTTTGCCCAGATCGAGAATCAGGTCCAAGCCTTCGATTCGCTTCACCGTGCAGTTGACCAGTTCGCCCGCACGGCCGGAGTACTCGTTGTAAACGGTCTCGCGCTCCGCCTCGCGGACTTTCTGAAAAATTACCTGTTTGGCGGTTTGGGCGGAGATGCGCCCCAGCACGTCGGTGGGCTTCGAGATCTTCACTTCGGAATCGATAGCGGCAAGCGGATCGATTTTCTTCGCCTGCGCCAGCGTGACTTCCTTGGCCGGATCGGTCACCTCTTCGACTACCTTTTTCACCGCGTACAGCTTGATCGAACCGGAGGCGCTATCGAGTTCCGCGATGTAATCTTCGGTGGTGCGGAAATGCTTCCGCGCGGCGATAAGCATGGCATCTTTCACCGCATCGAGCACGATTTGGCTATCGATGCCTTTTTCTTTGCTCAGCATTTCAATCGACTGAAATATGGTGTCCAAGATGTCCTCTTTTTATTTGACTGGGCCTAAACTCAGGGAGTAGGGGAGCGCCGGTGTTTACCACTCGAACTTGAGATTCGCTTTTTCGACCTGCGCGTGCGGGAATTCGATACGCTTGCCGGGACCGACGTCGAGCGAGATCCGCTGATCTTCCAAACCGGCGAGAACGCCTTCGAAGTGGCGCTGGTCGTCAATCGGCTGGCTCAAGACTACCTTCACTTTTTTCCCCTGGAATCGCTCAAAATCACGAAGCTTCAGTAGCTTGCGTTCCACGCCAGGCGAGCTTACCTCGAGATTGTAGTGGCCGGGAACCACATCCTCGACATCGAGAATAGTTCCGACCTGCTGCGAAATAGTTTCGCAATCGCCGTGCGTGACGCCTTCCGGCTTGTCGATAGAAATGCGCAGAAATTGGTTCTGTCCGCCGCCCTTAAGCTCGATCTCGACGATCTCGATTCCCTCGGATTGCGCCACGCGTTCGGCGATCTGTTGGATTTTAGTGATGGTGTCCTGCTTCGACATGCTAGCGCCCAATAAAAAAGTGGGCTTTCGCCCACCGGGTAAATTCGACAGTTACAAATCTATTTTAGCGCTTGCGGGGGAAATAGCAAGCGAGGGAAGCACGTGGACCGAAAACCGTCGAGCTACTTATAGAGCAGATACTTTTCCCGTACCTTTCGAAACGCGTCAATTTCGCCCCGGAGGGCTTGGTTCACTTGGCTGCCGGTTTCGCCGCGTTTCAGTAAATCGGCCGCGCGATCGTTGCCGAGCAACAACATGATTTTGCGATCCAACGTAAATCGATCGGGATGAAACTTCAGAACCGCCGCGAGCAGTTCCAGGCCCATGCGAGGCGAATCGAGTTCATCGCGATTCAGCAACTGAACGTCGATCCCATTGCATTCCTGGCCCTTGTAAGGCGCCTCGGTTGGCGTAAACCGGCGCGCCATGAAGCGAACACCCGGAATGTTGCGCGCGTTGAGATAGTCCGCGATCTCGAGATTCTTGAACCACGGTGCGCCGGCTCCCTCAAACGGATTGTCCGTGCCGCGGCCAATCGAAACCGCCGAGTTCTCGATCAGACAAGTGCCGGGATACAGGATCGCTGCGGTCAAGTTCCTTAGGTTCGGCGATGGGTTGATCCATTCGAGTCCGGTCTGGTCCATCCACATCTTCCGGTCCCAGCCTTCCATCTTGACGACGTGCAGTTCGGCTCCAATTTTATTTTCACCGTTGAAGAAGCGGGCCAACTC
>JALYXS010000519.1 GCA_030946965.1 Acidobacteriota bacterium | reverse complement strand
TCCACATTGTCATCGGCCAGCATCGTGAAATCGAGCTTCACCTTGCCCGGGTCGGCTCCGCTAAGCATAAATGTCGTGCGGAAGCGAACGTCGCCCGCAAACATGTTTCCGGGGCGGGTGGCGTTCGATTGGTCCGGAGACGGTCCAATCCACTGCGCTCCAGGAATGCCGGCCCAGCCATTCGCCAACGGGGCGATTATATACGCGGGCCCCGAACCCCCTTCACCGGTTGCGTCGGATACGATTTGATAACTCTGGTCCCGTCCACCGGTCGCGTTCGCGCCGGTATTTTGAATATCGACGGCCAGTTGCGCCCAGCTCGTGGAAAGGCCCAAGCTGGCCGCTACGGCAAGCCCGGCTACGGTTGATTCATGAAATCTGAAACTCATTTAGTCTTTCGGCTCCCAAAGGTTACAGCCATCGATTCCCTCTTATCTTTGTGGCAGCGTTCCGGATTTATCTCTTTGGGAGAACGGAAAAGACTAATTCGGCCAGTTCAATAAGCGGCTGCGGCAGAATTGGCCGCGGCTCGTCGCGGTAGGCGAGCGCCGCCGCGTAATGAGGATTCAAGTTCAAATCGTGTAGAGTCCATTTCCCGGCCACATCCAGATCGCGCTCCAGATGGATGAATCGCGCCGGTTCGTCTGGCCGCAAAGTTACGCGGAAAGCGTTTAGTGCCGTGGATAAGCCGTCGCCCATGGCTTTGATGTATGCCTCTTTTCGCGTCCAGCAGAGGAAAAATGCGCGCTCCCGCACGTCGTCGGGAAGCGCCATCAGTTCCTCCGCTTCCTCCTCGCAGAAATATTGAACGGCGATCTCACGCATGTCCGGCATCGGGCGGACGTGTTCGATATCGATGCCAAGTTCGCCATCGAGCGTGAACGCAAACACCGCGAGCTCACCGGAATGCGAGACGTTAAATTTAACTCGCGCCGGCTCTAGCAGTTTGGGTTTCCCTCTCGGGCCATATTCGAACGAAATTCCGCCGGGAGAGGTGTCCAGATAGTGCCCTAACAGAACGCGAAGGGCGCCGCGCGCCACCGTAAACGCTCGCCGATGCCGTTCGAATTGAAAACGCGCGACCCGTTCCCGTTCGTCTGGCGAAAGAAACGGCAGGAACGGAAGGTCCGGTCCCGGCGCGCTAATCGGGAGGCTAACCGGCCAGATGTGGACGTCCCGGCCGGTTAGCTTATCGAAATGCGGCATCTATCCAGGGTAAAATCAAAGGTCGCTAACTGTATGGCGCTGAAACCCGCGCAAGTCACGGCAATTTACCCCGGTTCGTTCGATCCGATCACCAGCGGTCATTTGGATCTGATCGAGCGTGGCGCGCGCCTGTTCGACTGTCTGATCGTTTCCATCTTGCGCAATGAAACCAAAGAGCCGCTGTTCTCCGTGGAAGAACGCATGGAAATGCTGCGCGAAGTAGTGCAAGAATATCCGAACGTGCAGGTGGATTGTTTCAATGGCCTTCTGGTCCAGTATGCCGCGGCGAAGGCGGCGACTGTACTGTTGCGCGGCATTCGCGCCATTTCCGATTATGAGTACGAACTTCAGATGGCGCTCATGAACCGCCGGCTTCGGCCCGATATCGAAACCGTCTTTTTGCTGGCTGGCGAAGCACATTCTTTTATCAGCTCGCGTCTGGTGAAAGAAGTAATTTCACTGGGCGGAAACATTTCCGGCCTTGTGCCGCCTTCCGTGGAAACACGGCTTCGCGAACGCTTACACATAAGAAAATGACACCAACCATTACGAAACCTGAAATTGCCAACCGCATCTCCGCCATCGGCGTCTCTTCGACCATGAAGGTCGCGGCGGACGCGGAGAAGCTTCGCGCGCAAGGAGTCGATGTGGTCGATTTCGGCGCCGGCGAACCGGATTTTCCCACGCCCGACAACATTAAGCAGGCCGCCGTTCGCGCGCTGGAGCAGAATTTTACGAAATATACGGCGGCGGGCGGGACCACGGAATTAAAGCAGGCGGTGTGCGAACGCCACGCGCAGGATTTTGGCACCCACTACAAGCCTTCGGAATGCATCATCACGGTCGGCGGCAAACATGCAATTTTTAATTTGATGCAAGCGCTCGTTAATCCGGGGGATGAGGTCATCATCCCGGTGCCGTATTGGGTTACATACAAAGATGTGGTCAACTATGCCGGCGGCAAGTGCGTGTTCGTCGAAACGGACGAGGCGAAGGGCTTCGCCCTCACTGCTTCGATGATCGAGCCGCACCTCACGCCGCGCTCCAGAATGCTGATTATCAACTCCCCGTCGAATCCGAGCGGGGCGGTGCTCGACCGGGAGGAGTTCGAGAAGATCTACCGCCTCGCCTCCGAACGCGGCATTTTTCTTTTGACGGACGAGTGCTATTGCCACTTTCTTTACGCGGGCGAGCCTTATTCCATCGCTTCCATGCCGGATGCGAAAGGCACTGTCCTGGTCGCGGGCACCGTTTCGAAAACGTACGCGATGACCGGCTGGCGTATCGGCTTCGTGCTGGCGCCCGAGGCGATCACCGGCGCGATTCTCAAACTGCAGAGCCATTCCACTTCGAACCCGACTTCGATCGCGCAAAAGGCGGCCGTTGAAGCTTTGCGCGGACCGCAGGAATCGGTGAGAACCATGCTGGCTGAATACCGTCTGAGGCGCGATTTCGTGGTTCCCCGGTTGCGGCGGATTCCCGGCGTCACCTGCACCATGCCGGAGGGCGCGTTTTACGCGTATCCGAATATCGGCAAGGTGCTGGGCCGCGGCGGCATCGAAAATGGCGTGCAATTTGCGGAAAAACTCCTGCAACAGGCCAATGTGGCCGTGGTGCCCGGGGAGGCTTTCGGCACCAACCATCACGTGCGCATTTCTTATGCGGCATCCATGCGCGATCTGGGACGCGGACTCGACCGGATCGAGAAGTTCATTTCCGAATTGAATTGAAGCCGGTTCGCATTCAGCCGGAATTTATCGGGCGCGTCTGGGGATCGCTGGCGCTCGAGCCGTGGTTCCCCAACCGCGCGGAAAAAATCGGCGAAGTCTGGTTCACCGCGCCCAATAACTATCCGCTTCTGGTGAAGTTCCTGTTCACGTCGGAGAGGCTCTCCGTCCAGGTCCATCCGGATGACGATTATGCCGCGGCAAATCACAATGGCTCCCTCGGCAAGACCGAAATGTGGCATATTCTCGACGCCAAGCCGGGTTCCACGATCGCGCTTGGCTTCACGCGGGAAATCACGCGCGCGGAATTGAGGGAAGCTTCGGAGAGCGGGGCGATTGTCGACCTGCTGCGCTGGATTCCGGTCCATCCGGGGGAAACTTATCTCACGCCGGCGGGAACGGTGCATGCTATAGGCGCGGGCATCGTGTTGTGCGAGATCCAGGAAAATTCGGATATCACTTACCGGCTCTACGATTACAATCGCAAGCCGGCGCGCCAATTGCATTTAGACCATGGCGAGAAGGTGTGCTGCCTGAGTCCCCATTCAGCCGGATCGCTCGAGTCGGTTACATGCCGCCATTTTGTAACGGAGAAGCTGGAATTCGCGAACGCTCGGGAATATGCTCCCGAGGCCGATGAGTTGTTGATCGTTCTTCAGGGCAGCGGAACTTTAGCTGGAGAATCTTTCAAATCAGGCCACGTTTGGTTTATCCAGAAGGGTACGGCTGCGTTCCTTATCAACCCGGAAAAGGCCGCTCGCTTTCTCCGTACACACGTGCCTTCCCGCGGCTAAATCATCACCATATCGTTTGAGCGGGATATTTTTGGATGTTTTCATCGGACGTGACGAGTGTCATCCCATGAACTAATGCCTGACAGACCAGCATACGGTCGAACGGATCGTTATGGAA
>JALYXS010000239.1 GCA_030946965.1 Acidobacteriota bacterium | reverse complement strand
CGTGGGAGCCGGTCGAAAAAGGCACGATTACGATGCAGCAAGGCATGGAGGAAGGCGCCAAGCCGCTGCACAAATTTTTGATTCGGTTCGCGCGCGAGAAGGACGTTCGTCTGTTCCTCGAAATCTCCCGCATCGCGCCGCCGCGAACTCCCGCCGACCTTGGGCTGAACGTGCTGATCCCGGCGTATATCATCTCCGAGCTGAAAGCCGGGTTCCAGATTGGAGCGGTAATTTTCCTTCCGTTTCTGATCATCGATGTCGTGGTTGCATCGGTGACGTTGTCCATCGGCATGGTGCAACTTCCGCCGGTCATGATCTCCGCGCCTTTCAAGATCCTGCTGTTCGTTCTGGTCGATGGCTGGAATCTGGTCGTGGGCTCGCTAATGAAAAGTTTATATTCCGCATGACGCCCGAATTCGTGGTCCAGATTTTGCGGCAAACGTTCATGACGGCGTTCTGGTTGAGCGCGCCGATACTCGCGATCGGCTTCATCGCCGGAATTATCGTCAGCTTGATTCAGATCGTGACATCCATTCAGGATTCGGGATTCAACGCGATCCCGCGCCTGGTTGCATTTCTCGGCGGTCTCATATTCCTGATGCCATGGATGATTCACAAACTAACCGCCTACACGGTCACGATCCTCGGAGATTTGGGCCGTTATGCGCGTTAACGTGGCGCACGCACTCCTGCGTGCCGCGCCCCCACTCATGGGGACGCGTTTTTCCGCGCAGACAGAACTTTGGCGCGCGGACAATGTGTCGAGAAGAGTCTTGACACGGCACGCAAGAGTGCGTGCGCCACATGCGCGTTAACCTTTTCGGCTTCCTGCTGGTGCTGGCGCGCGTGTCCGGCACGTTCGTGTTCGTGCCTCTGCCAGGCATCAAGAACGGGCCGGACAGCTCGCGCGTGGTGCTGTCGCTTGGCGTAACGTTGTCGCTGTTCGCGTTGTGGCCGCAGGTCGACGGTCTCGATCAAGACATTTTAAAGCTCGCGGGGTATCTGGTCACTGAAGCGGCGTTGGGCTTGACGATCGGGCTTGCGGTTTCATTCGTGGTTGAGGCGCTGCAGATGTCGGCGCAAATCATGGGGCTGCAGGCCGGTTACGGATACGCTTCCACCATCGATCCAAACACGCAAGCCGATTCGGGCATTCTGCTGGTGATCGCGCAGCTTGCATCGGGAATGCTGTTTTTCGCGATGGGTCTGGACCGCGAGGTTTTGCGCGCGGTGGCCGCGAGCTTGCACACCTACCCGCCGGGGCATCCGTTCCTTACTAAACAGGTAGCCGAGAGCTTCGTGCTCCTGGGCGGGAGCATGTTCTCGACGGGCCTTCGGCTGGCGATGCCTGCCGTGGCGCTCTTGATGCTGGTAGATCTTGCGCTCGCGCTGCTCGGGCGCTTGAACGCGCAATTGCAGTTGTTGACTCTCGCCTTCCCGGTAAAAATGCTAGTCGCGCTCGCGCTGCTCGGGTGGATTGCGGTGCTGTATCCGAGAGTGTTCGGCGGCTATGCGCGCCAAATGATCGACACCACAAAAGCCTTCGCGGGGGTTCGGTGACTTTGTGGCGCAGGCACTCATGCCTGCCATGCCCACATTAGTTCTATATGGCCGATAAATCCGAACAGACCGAGAAACCCACTCCGCGACGCCTCGAAAAGGCGCGCCGCGAAGGGCAATTTCCAGCCGCCAAAGATTTCGTCGCCGCGATACAATTCATCGCATTCGTCGCGCTGCTTGGCTCGTGGGGCAACCGGTGGATGACCCAGAATCGTCTCGCCACCCGCATCCTCTTTGAGCGCGCGTTCGACACCAGCCTGACTCCCGCCGGCCTGACCTCCCTTTGCACCCAACTGCTCTCGCAAACCCTGTTGCCGCTCGCGACGCTCGGCGGGATTCTGATGGGCGTCACGCTTGCTTTCCAACTGCTCTCCACGCGCTTCGGCCTGAGCCTCACAAAACTTTCGCCCGACCTGAAGCGCATGAATCCGTTCACGAAGCTCAAGGAACTTCCCAAGCAGAATTTCCCCGCTCTGGTGCAGGCCTGCATCCTGCTGCCCGTATTCGGCTGCGCCGTGTACTGGATCGCGAAGGACCGCATCGAAGAATATTTCCTTCTCCCGCTCAGCAGTGTCGAAACCGGCGCGGCGATCGTCGGCGCATCGGTCCAAAATCTCCTTTGGAAAGGCGCGAGCGTCTTTCTCGTGTTCGGTCTCGTTAACCTGGTCCGCCAGCAGCGCCGTTACACCAAAGATCTGAGCATGAGCCGCCAACAGATCAAGGACGAATCGAAAGACAACGACGGCAACCCGCAAATCAAGCAGCGGATCCGCCGGTTGCAGCGCGATATGCGCCGCCGCCACATGATGAAGGAAGTACCTACCGCCACGGCGGTGATCGTCAATCCGACCCATTACGCAGTAGCGATCAAGTACAGCGTGGACTCCATGGCGGCGCCTACGGTGGTAGCCAAGGGCAAGAACTATCTCGCATTGCGGATTAAGCAGAAGGCCATCGAGAACCAGGTTCCGATAATTGAGAATCCACCGCTGGCTCAGGCGCTTTATAAATCCGCCGATATAGGACAAGAGATTCCGGCGGAATTGTATCGCGCGGTCGCCGAAATCCTCGCGTACATTTACAAACTTATGGGAGCGCGCAAATGACGGCTCTGCCCGCCGCCGGAACAACACCAGGAACAGCCCCCGGGCGCGCCATCTTCGGCATGTCGCTTTCCGGTTTGGGCGAGCTAGGCGTGCCGCTCGCGGTGCTGGGCATCGTGATCGCGCTGATTACGCCGTTGCCGGGCTTCATTCTCGACATCCTGATCGTCCTCGACATCATGCTTTCGGTGGTCGTGATGATGGTCGCGATGTACATCACGCGGCCCGTCGAATTCAGTGTCTTCCCGACCACGCTTTTGCTGCTCACGCTGTTTCGCCTGGCGCTGAACATCTCTTCGTCGCGATTGATCCTGCTGAACGGCAACACGGGAACGTCCGCCGCCGGCGACGTGATTCAAGCCTTCGGAAATTTCGTGGTGGGCGGCAACTACATCATCGGCGCGGTGATCTTTCTGGTGCTGATTACGATTCAGTATGTGGTGATCAACCACGGCGCGGTGCGCATTTCGGAAGTGACCGCGCGCTTCACGCTCGATGCGCTGCCGGGCAAGCAGATGTCGATCGATTCGGACCTGAACGGCGGTTTGATCGACGAAGCCGAAGCGCGCCGCCGCCGCAAACAACTGGTCAGCGAAGCGGAATTCTATGGAGCGATGGACGGCGCGTCCCGCTTTACGCAGCGCGACGCCATCGCCAGCATTCTGATCACCGCGATCAACATCATCGCCGGCTTTTTGATAGGCGTATTCCAGCACGGCACGGATCTGATGCGCGCCTTGCAGACCTATACCGTCCTGACGATCGGAGACGGCTTGGTTACTGTCATCCCGGCGCTGATGATTTCGATCTCGGGCGGCCTGATCGTAACCCGCGCCAGTTCCGACTCGCGGCTCGGGGTCGATTTCCGTAAGCAGGTGTTCGGCGCGTCACAGCCGCTACTGCTCTCTTCGGGTGTCCTGATCGCGCTCGCGTTATTCCCGGGACTCCCGAAAATACCGTTTCTGCTGATGGGCGTCGGCCTTGGAGTATCCGGCTGGCGCATCCGGCAAACGACCCTTGAAGGCGAAAAGCAGAAGGAAATCGAAGCTCCGGCGCCCGCGCGGGAAAATCTCGAAGCGCTATTGCGCGTGGAGCCGCTGGCCGTGGAAGTGGGGCTGGGCTTAGTGAAGTTCGTCGAGGGCGCGCAAAATTCTCCGCTGCTCCGCCGCATCTCGGGAATCCGCAAGCAACTCGTGACGGATCTCGGCTATCTGCTTCCGCCGGTGCGCGTGACGGACAATCTTTCGCTGCGCGCGCGGGAATACGTGATCTCGCTCAAGGGTTCCGAAATCGCGCGCTTCGAACTGCCGCAAGGGTGCGATCTCGCAATTCCCGTCGGCAAAGTGGATACTCCGATGGAGGGCCAAGCCACGCGCGAGCCTGCGTTCGGCATGACAGCATTGTGGATTCCCAGTGAACGCGCGGATCGCGCCCGAACCGTCGGATACACGGTGGTCGATTCCGTCAGCGTGCTGGGAACTCACCTGGCCGAGTTGATCCGCCGGCACGCATTCGAACTATTTTCCCGCCAGGACGCGAAGAAGCTGCTCGATCGCGTGGCCGTCGACAATCCAAAGGTTGTGGAGGATCTGGTTCCGAAGCTATTGCCTCTGGCCGTCTTGCAGCGCGTTCTGCAAAACCTGCTGCGTGAGCGAGTGACCATCCGGGACGCGGTTTCGATTCTGGAATCGCTGGGGGAGGCGGGCAGCACGACCCGCAATCCGGTGTTGTTGACCGAATATGTGCGGCAATCGATCCGGCGATCGGTGGTGAAGCCCTACCTGAACGCCGCTGGCGAGTTGCCCGCATTTTTTGTCGCGCCGGAGATTGAGCAGGCCGTGGAAGCGGCCATTGAGCACGGTGAGCATAACAGCCACATCGGGCTGTCGCCGGTGACAATCCGCGAGATTTTGAGCAAGGCGGCGCGCGTGGTGGGCACGCCCGAATCGCCGGTGGCGGCGATCACCACGTCGGCGTCGCGCTTCTTTTTCCGGCAAATGGCGGAGCCGTCGATCTGGAATCTATTTTTCCTGTCGCACAACGAAATCCCGGCGGGAGTGAAGGTGCAGTCGTTAGGAGTAATCCAGTGAGCAGCATGTGGCGCACGCAAGAGTGTCCGCGCCACAAACCACTTCGAGGAGATAACAAAATGCAAGTCAAATCGTATTTCGCCGCAACCGTCGAATCCGCCATGGTCCGTGCCCGCCGCGAACTGGGCGACGAAGCCATGCTGGTAAACTCGCGCAAAACCCCGCCCGAGACCCGCCATCTCGGCAACTATGAAGTCATTTTCGCGAGCGACCCCATCACGAAGGCTCAATCGATAGGCCTCGTCGAAATGCTGCGGGAACGGATGCCCGCCGAATCCACCGGCCTGGCCGACATCCACCGGCAACTCGTGGGGATCCGCACTGCCATCGCCCGCAACCCCGGCGCGCAATCGACGCCCGAGATGGCCGGCCTTCAGGCCCTGCTCGAGAGCAATGACGTCGAAAGCGAACTCGCCTGCGACCTGGTTCAATGCGCGGCGCGCAACGCAAATCGGGCCGCTCCCATGCAATCCCTCATCGCCGAAATGGAGAGCCGTGTAAAAGTGGACGCGAGCCTCGGCCGCATCGTCGCGCTCGTCGGGCCGCCCGGACGCGGAAAAACCAGCACGCTTGTAAAGCTCGCGGTGCAATACGGCGTCGCCATGCGCGTCCCCGTGAAGCTGCTCTCGATGGACACCTACCGGATCGCCGCCGACGAACAGATGCGGTCCTACGCCTCGATTCTAGGGGTTGCGTACCAATCGCTCGAAACCCCGGCCGCGCTCGTTTCCGCCCTGGCGAATTCCCGCGGCGAAGGGCTGGTTTTCATCGACACGCCCGGTTATGGGCCGCGGGACATGGATGCCGCCCACGACTTAGCTGAAGTCTTTAACCGCCATCCCGAAATCGACATTCACCTCGTCCTAAGGATTGATATGAAATCTGCCGATCTTAGACGTGCAGTGGAGAGGTTCTCGATGTTTCGCCCGGGAAAGCTGATCTTTACGGGGCTGGACGAGGCGGAATCGCTGGGATCGGTTTTCGGCGAGGCGGTTCGGACGGGACTTCCGGTTTCTTTCCTGGGCAACGGCCAGCAGATTCCGGAGGATCTGGAACCGGCAACCCGGGAACGGGTAATCGAGATGGCTCTAAAGGGGCATGCGCGAAGCGATGCGGCGGCCGCGGCGTAAGAGACGCAATACTGCAATGAACGCGAACCATGTATTCGTGCCAGATCGAGGAAAGGACCACTGAAGAACGGGATCGACTGATCCTCGAGCATCTGCCACAAGTTCGGCTAATCGCGCGCAGAATTCATGAGCGTCTTCCGGATAATGTCAGCATCGACGATTTGATTTCGACTGGAACCATTGGCCTGATCTCGGCCATCGACAATTTCGATCCGGGCCAGAACGTAAAGCTGAAGACCTACGCCGAGTACCGCATTCGGGGGTCGATTTTAGACGGATTGCGAGGGCTCGATTGGGCGCCGCGTGAAAAGCGCAAGATGTCGCGGCGGATTCAGGCCGCAATCGCGACCGCCGAGCAGCGCTTGGGCCGCGTGCCAGGCGAAGAAGAGATCGCGGCGGAATTAGGGTTGAAGGTCGATGAATACCATCAGTGGCTGGTCGAGATCGAGGGTTTGCAGATGGGCGATCTGGAGCAGGCGCCATCGGATGAGGAGGGATACAACCTGCTGCAGTTTGTGCAGGGCGACGATTCGAACCTGCCGTCGCGGATTCTGGAAAAGTCCGAGCTCGAGAGGCTGGTCGCCGAAGCAATTGAAAAGATGCCGAAAATTGAGCGTACCGTGCTGAGCCTCTACTATCGCGAAGAGTTGAATCTGCGGGAGATTGCCGGAATTATGGAACTGCACTTATCGCGCATCTCGCAATTGAAATCGCAGGCTATCCTGCGGCTGCGCTGTTCGATCGAGAAGCGCTGGCCGGGGCGCCGGTAAATGCGGCAAATGCGATTCGGGAAAAAGGAGACCTCTTAGATGGAGAACGCGCGCGACGCCCTGAAGTGGCTGGTGGAGGAGTGGGCCTCGAAACTGGCCGGAATACTCGAATCCATGACGGACCTGCGGCCCGAAACTACTTGGGATGCCGTCTCCCTGGACGGCGTCTCGGTCGATAGCGCACCCGGGGCCGAAATCCCGGAGAATTCACTCGTCTGGCGTCAAATCCTGAGCTTATCGCCAGAGCCCGCCGTCTGGATTGCGGCTCCTGAACCTGTCTGGCGCGATCTCGGCAGCAGGACATTGCAAGCCGCCGGAGTCGAAAACGTCGAGCCGTCCGACGCGCGCAATACATGGCTAGAAATCGTGAATCAGTCAGTCGCGGCATTGACTCCAGAACTTAGCCGCCGGGCTCGAAGGGACATCGTCTGCGAGAAGGGCGACGAGGCTCCGGAAGGCCCGCCGCAATTGCGATTCATTCGGGTAGAGGTGACGTATGGCGAAGAGCGCCTACCGCTATTCATCGCGTTCAGCTCTTTGTTGATCGCGGCAGCCGACACAAGCGGCAAGACAGAAGACGAGGCGCGAGCGGAAGAAGCGGAGGTGTTGGGCGATGCTCTAATCCCGCAACTCGGCCCGCAACCGGCGGGCATCGCTAAGACCTTCGATCTGCTGCTCGAAGTAGCGCTCCCGGTAAGTATTTCGTTTGGTCGGACGCAACTACCCATTCGCGATGTCTTGAAGCTGACGACCGGCTCGATCGTCGAACTTAACCGGACCGTGACCGAGCCGGTGGAAGTGATCGTGAACGACTGCGTGATCGCGCGTGGCGAGGTGGTGGTGGTGGAAGGTAACTATGGCGTCCGTATTCGCCAGATCATCAGCCGGGAGGAGCGATTCCGGACGGGAACCATTTCGGCCCACCGGTCGCAAAAACCGGCGCAGGCCTAACGATGATGCTATCGATTCTGTTGGGTGCTCTTGCCCTGTTTTCGCTCTGTTCGGCGTGGATGCTGAGCCGCCGGGTGCGGCGTCTGGAATCCGCCGCCAAGAAGGAGAATGAGAGTATTCAAGCGATCCTGAAAATGCTCGACTCCACCGTGGAGCGGCTCAGCGGGGAAGTGCGCGAAGCCGGGGAGCGCGCGGGAGTATTAGTGGAACCAGTGGCGCCGCGGTCGGGCCTGAATATGGGAAAGCGCAGCCAGGCGCTACGATTGCACCGCCACGGAGAGACCGCCGACAAAATTGCCAGCAATCTAGATCTACCCCGGGCGGAGGTGAACCTATTGCTCAAAATCCATCAACTGGTGTTAAAGCTGTCTTGAGTCGCGAGAGGAACACATGGAAAACATGGAACCTCAGTTGCTTATGCAACACCGAGGTAATGGAGATGGAAACCTTGGTGATCAGCACGACTCTGGCGGGAAGCTTAGCGGCGGCGTTTCTTGTTCAGAAGGCGATTTTAGAAGCATGGCTGCACGCGATTGACCCGCATCGCGCCCCTCACGGGCGCCGCTAAAGCTGAATTAGCTTTTGCGAGAGCCCCGTTGCGGGTTCTTGAGATTCGACTGCCGAATTTTGGTCTTCTTCCGTTTAGGTTTGCTGATTACGAAGGTCCCGCTACCCAGATACTCCGCTTTATATAATTTGTCTTCCGCCAAGTTCGTATCTCCCGATTAGAATTGAAGCCCTATTGTAGCGCGCTATCCTGGATATAATCTGGATGGTCAATCCGAGCCGGGAACCCGACATCCTCGCTAGCTCCCCATTTTCCGAACCTGCTATCGACCCGGAGCTTGCCTCGGCTCCCGTTCTTCCCAGGGGAGAGAAGCGCGGCGCTAACCAGATTTTCCGCGCGTTGCGGCATCGGGAATTCCGGCTTTTTACCGCCGGACAGATTATTTCTCTCATCGGGACATGGATGCAGACCGTCGCGATCAGTTGGCTGGTGTACCGCATGCGCCATTCGGAATTGCTGCTCGGCACCGCCTGGTTTTGCACGCAGATTCCCGTTTTTGCCTTGAGCGCGCTTGGCGGCGTGGCGTCGGATCGCTTCTCGCGCCATCGCATCGTTGTAACCACGCAGGTGTTATCGATGTTGCAGGCATTTCTGCTGGCCGGTCTGACTTTTGCCGGGACGATTCAGATCTGGCAAATCCTAACGCTTGCCGTGGTTCTGGGCGCGATCAACGCCTTCGATATTCCGGCGCGCCAATCGCTAATTGTCGAGTTGACCAGCAAAGACGATCTGCTTAGCGCGATTTCTCTGAATTCCACGATTTTCAACGCCGCTCGAATTATCGGACCCGGAGCCGCGGGCCTGATCGTGGCGGGATTCGGCGAAGGCGTTTGTTTCCTGATAAACGGGGTGAGCTTTCTCGCGGTGATCGGCTGCCTGCTTGCCATGCGCTTGCCGCCGCGCCGGAAGCAAACGCATGAACCGCCTTGGATTCACTTGAAGAAAGGTTTCGACTTCGCTTACCGCCACCGCTCTTTTCGAATGCTGCTGCTGATGCTCGGAATGATGACCGTGGCAGGCACCCCCGCTCTGGTCTTGATGCCGTTTTTCGCGGGAGACATTTTTCATCGCGGATCGCAAGGTCTCGGTTTTCTGATGTGCGCCATGGGCGCGGGCGCGGTAATTGGAACGCTGTTCCTCGCCCGCCGCTCGCAAATCGAAGGGTTGAATCGCGTAATCGTGTTTAGCGCCGTCTCACTTGGCGCGACCTACCTGCTGTTCGCCTGGTCTACGTCCTTCTGGCTAAGTCTAGCCATTATGCCGTTTATCGGTTTTAATGTAATGCGTCAGATGGCCTCTGCTAACACGCTCATTCAAAGAGCGATACCAGATCATTTTCGGGGGCGCATCATGGCGCTCTACGCCATGATGGTGGTCGGCCTGGGACCGTTTGGCAGCTTAGCGGCGGGAGCTCTAGCGCGATCTTTTGGAGCGCGCATCACCGTCGGTTTGGGCGGCATCCTCGCTTTCCTTGCGGCTCTGACGTTCGGCGTGCGTCTTCTCGAAGTGAACTGGCAAAATGAATAAACTCGTGGCGGCAGCCCTGGCGGCGGCCTCGGTTTTGTTTGCCGGAACGGGTTCGCTGCCGGCGCGTGCCGAGATCGACGGCATCCTGCAAGAGCTTTCCGCCATCACTGGTTTTCCGGTGCGTCATCAGGTAGCATTCGAATCGATCACCCGCGCGCAGGTCAACCAGTTCCTGCAGGAGCGGATCGAAGAGGTCGTCAAACCGGAAGAGCTCAAGGCCGAAGAGCTGACCCTGAAAAAATTTGGATTTGTGCCGGCCGATTTCGATTTGAAGCAGACCACCGTCGATCTGCTTACCGAACAGGCCGCCGCATTTTACGATTTCCATCGCAAGAAGCTTTTCATTACGGATTGGGCGCCATCCGAAATGCGAAGCGTGGCTCTGGTGCATGAGCTTGCCCACGCGTTAGCCGATCAAAATTATTCGCTCGATAAGTACACCAGGAAAGCTCAGAAGGATAGCGAGAAATCGCTGGCGCGGCAGGCCGTGGTCGAAGGGCAGGCATCGTGGTTGACCAGTGAAGTGATGGCGCGGCGCATCGGCAAGAGCCTGGGCAACCAGCAGGTGGCGCGCGAGCTTCCCGGCAACGCGTCGGATTCGAGCAACGGCCAGTATCCGGTTTTCGACCGCGCGCCGCTCTATTTGCGTGAGACGCTGCTATTCCCGTATACGCAAGGCATGCAGTTTCAGCAGGCCGTTTACGATCATATGGGCAAGCCGGCGTTCGCGGATGTATTCCGGCATCCGCCTCTATCGACGCAGCAGATTCTACATCCCGGCGTTTATTTTGAGAACGTCCAGCCGGCCATCGTCAAATTGCCGCATGGACCAAAAGCCTCGCATGGAATTGTCGACGGTTCCATGGGCGAACTGGATCATTCCATTCTGCTACGGCAATTTATCGGGAAGGAAATTGCCGACGAGGTCAGTCCTCATTGGAAGGGAGCCGATTACCGGCTTTTCGAGGATAAATCCGATAAGCGCGTGCAGCTCTTGTATGGGTCCGAATGGTCCGACGCCGAAATTGCCGGGCGTTATTTCAAACTTTATGAGCAGATTCTGGCGCGCAAATGGAAGACCATGCAAGTGACCTCGCGAACCGCGTCGCGGATTGCCGGGCGCGGTGACGACGGCTACTTCCTGCTGCGGCTCGAGGGCACGCGCGTGAGCAGCGAGGAAGGCTGGAGGGATCCGGAGAGCTTTACCGGCGTGCGTTGAGGCGAGCGCGCTACTATTTACAAATATGAGGGAGAACCGGCGAATTTTCCTGCCGCCAGGCTTCGCGGCTATTTTCACGCTGCTGGCGTCTTCGTGCTTCGCGGATCAAGTTCCACGGCCTTCCCCGGACTTCACCGTTTTGATGAACGCCGGGACGCCAATCCAGATTTCCCAGTATAAAGGGAAGGCGATTGCGCTCATTTTCCTGTTGACCACATGCCCGCATTGCCAGAAAACGACTGGCATCCTTTCGAAACTGCAGACGGAATACGGTCCCAAAGGATTCCAGGTTGTTGGCTGCGCGATCCAGGACATGGCGTCGCTGTTCGTTCCGGACTTCGTGAAGAAATTCCAACCCGCGTTTCCGGTTGGATTCAGCGAGCGCGGCCCCGTGCTGACATATCTGGAGCATCCGGTAATGCTGCAATTGCTGATGCCGCAGGTGGTGTTCATCGACCGCAATTTTACGATTCAGGCCCAGTATTCGGGCGATAACGCGATTTTCACGGACGATCAGGAGTCGAAACTGCGCGGAATAATCGAGCCGCTTTTGGCAAAGCGGCCCGAAGCCCGAAAAAGCTTCGTGAGCCGGAGAAAAACTCCGTAAGCAAACGCGATTACTTGGTTAGCTTGGTCGCTTGCCGGGCCACCAATTGCCAGCCTTGAGGTCCCTTTTCCCAAACATGCAGCACGTTCATGTGCACGATGTTTGTCGCGCTATGCCACAAATCCACGTTACCCCGGACCAAGGCGGTTTTCCCATACACGCGAACACTTGTATCGGGCGCAAATTCGATTTTTTCGATGATCGTCTTGCCGGTTGTAATCCCCTTGATCACATCGGCTTTCGTTTCGAATTGGCCGCCGGAGTGAACGTAAGTCAATTCGCCGTCCAATAGCTTTTCCAGAGAGGCGGCATCTTTGTGAATCATGGCGTCCTTGTAGGCGTCCATGGCCGCGAGTACTTCCTGTTTTCCAGCGCCATCGCCGGCGGGGGCGGCGGAAAGCGCGATGGCGGAAAGAACAGTCAAAGTGAGTTGTTTCAAAGTGATTTGCTTCATGGCGTCGATACGGTATTGTGACATAATATTGGCAGTTCCGAGGTGCACTTCTATGGTCCGCAATTTTGTCGGCCTTGCCAGCTTCACTCTGCTTTTCTCCTTCTCCGCCTTCGGTCAAAAGGGAGCGCCGGCGCCAAGTCGCGGCGCGGGCGGCATTGGCGGCGGCGTTCCCGGTTCCACCACTCCGGGCACGGGTTTTCCCAATACCCCTGGCCGAAATACCAACAATATTCCGGGTACCGATCAGAACCGCACTAACTTCCCCGACACGCAGCGGCCCATTTTCCTTTCAGGGAAAGTCATGCTGGCGGATGGCACGGCACCCACCGAATCGGTCACTATTGAAAAAATTTGTAATGGCAGCCCGCGCCCGGTGGCTTACACCAGTTCCAAGGGCCGATTCAGTTTCCAGCTTGGCAACACGGCGGGCGTACTTGCGGACGCGAGCACGAGTTCTCTGGGGAATTCGCCCTACGGCGATTCGGGTGGCGGCGGATTCGGGGGCCAGCGGCAAACCGGCGGTTCGGCATATGGCAACGGGGAGCGCGATCTGATGAATTGCGAGTTGCGCGCTTCGCTGCCCGGCTTCCGGTCCGACACGGTCAGCCTCGCCGGCCATCGCCTCTTCGATAATCCCGACGTCGGAACCATCCTCCTGCATCGAATGGGAAACGTGGAAGGCACCACCATCAGCGCCACCAGTTTGCAAGCGCCGAAGGACGCCCGGAAAGCTTTCGAGAAAGGGCGTGAGCTGCTCAAGAAGGAAAAGAACGAGGAAGCCGAGAAAGAATTTCGGAAAGCCGTCGATAGCTATCCGAAATACGCCACCGCTTGGTATGAGCTAGGCCATTTGCAGGCTGGAAGGAACGATATCGAAGACGCGCGCACATCTTACGAGCAGGCCATTGCGGCGGATGCGAAATACGTGAATCCTTATCTGGAGATTGCATTGATCTCGGCGCGCGGTAGTAATTGGAAAGAAACCGCGGATGTAACCAGTCACGTGATTCATCTGAATGCGGTCGATTTCCCGATTGCCTATTTCTACAACGCCGTGGCGAATTACAGCCTGAAGAACCTGGACGCAGCCGAGAAAAGCGCGCGCGAAGCGCAGAAGCTGGACACGCAGCACCGGCTCCCGAAAGCCGAACAGATACTCGGCGTGATTCTGATCGAGAAGAAAGATTTCGCGGGCGCGGCCGAGCACATGCGGAGCTATCTCAAATTCGCGCCGGGCGCGAAGGACGCGGATCAGGTGCGCTCGCAATTATCGGAATTAGAAAAGTTGGCGGTGGCGCGGACGGAAACGCCGCAGCCTTAACTTCCGATCAAAGTTCATTCAAATCGTATGGAATTTCCGCGGGGAACGTGGACTTGCCGAGGCCCGTTTCGATGCTAGCGCTGAGAACGGCATTTTTGTAGGCGGTCTTTGCAACCGCCTCGAACTCTCTCCGCAGGCTCGGATTTTCGTTCAATGAATCGCGTATATCGTTGCGCTGGATCTCGATCGTGTTTTCCCAACTGGAAGATCGCAAGTTCGGCTGTCGATCCCATTTCAATCGATGCATCAACAACACTTCCAGCCGGTGTTTCAGTTCCCGGTGTTCCGAGCGGCCCAGACTCTCGATCTCCTCGGCGATGTTCTCCAGTTCGCTTGCGGGCACGGCGCCCGTCCGGAGGCTCGCGGCAACTTGTCTGCTCCAGGCGTAAAAGTCGGTCTTATACAATCCGTCCATATTCCAGGTTGACGCGCACTATTATACTGTTGACAGCGTCTAGGAGAGAAGCATGAACTATCTCAATCGCCTATCGATCGTTTTCACGGTGGCGGCCGCCGCGTTCTGCGCCGAACCGTTGTCGTTCCAGAAATCCATTCAAGAGGGCCGCGGTCTTTCGCCCGAAAATGCCGCCAAGCTCGAAACGGCGCTTCAATCCAATCCCGAAGACGCCGATTCGCGCGCCAGGTTGCTGGGCTACTACTCCGGCCTCGAAACGAGCGGTGACCCGGATGCCGCGGCTTCGGCGCGCGCCGGCCATCTT
>JALYXS010000502.1 GCA_030946965.1 Acidobacteriota bacterium | reverse complement strand
CCGCGACCCACATCGAAAATCCGTACGGATTGTGATCGCGGCCATTCGACATCCCGCCATTCGCGCCGACGTCCGGCAATTCCACCGTCGGCGTCCGCCCGAATTCGCCGCCCCAGATCACCAGCGTGTCTTCCAGCAAGCCGCGCTGCTTCAAATCCTGCAGTAGCGCGGCGATCGGTTGATCGCACTCCCGGGCCAACCGGCCGTGGTTGGTCTTGATATCGTCGTGGCTATCCCAAGGCTGGCCCGCGCCGTGCCACACCTGCACGAAACGCACGCCGCGCTCCAGCAGCCGCCGCGCGATCATCATCTGCCGCGCCTGCAGACCTTCGCCATACATTTTGTGGATGTGCTCGGGCTCTTTCGAAATATCGAACGCCTCGTCGGCCTCCATCTGCATGCGGAACGCGAGCTCGAACGATTGCACGCGCGCTTCGAGCAGCGCGTCTTCCTGACGCCTCTGTTGATAATCGCGGTTCAACTCCGATAGCAAATCGAGATCGCGCCGCTGTGCCTGTTTCGTCGAATAGTTGTTCTTTATATTTTCGATCAACTTATCGATCTGCGTTTGGCGCGTATCGATCTGCGTTCCTTGAAATGAACCCGGCAGAAACGCCGAGCGCCAATTTTGCGTGCCTTGCGTCGGCAAGCCGTCCGGACAAAGAATAATAAACCCAGGCAGGTTTTGATTCTCCGATCCGAGCCCGTACGTGATCCACGAGCCGAAGCTCGGGCGCACCTGCCGCACCTCGCCGCAATTCATCATCATCAGCGAGGGTTCGTGATTCGGAATATCGCTGCACATCGAGCGAATCACGCAAAGCTCGTCGGCGTGCTCCGCGGTTTTCGCGAAGATCTCGCTAACCTCCGTCCCGCACTGCCCGTATTTTTGGAACGTAAACGGCGACCCGAACGCAGCGCCCGTGCGGCGCTCCGTCTTCAAGGTGATCGGAATCGCCTTGCCGGAAAATTTGGTTAGCGAGGGTTTTGGATCGAACGTATCGACGTGGGACGGCCCGCCGTTCATGAACAGGTGCAGCACGCGCTTAGCTTTGGCGGGGAAGGGAGGAGCTTTCGGCGCGAGCGGATTGGAAGGGGTTGCGTTCACGTTCGCCTGCAACGAACCTGCTCCGCCAAGCATTCCGGCAAGCGCGACGGCGCCCATTCCCATGCCGGAACGTTGCAACAACTCGCGGCGGGTGAAGAATCTGTTTTGGAAATTCATAATCTGTTCCCTTGCCCCTCAATCTACAAAAGCAAATTCGTTTGTTTGCAAAAGCACATGGCCGTACCGCTCCCATGCAGTCATCGGCCGCGGCACAGGCCCGCGAAAATCGGCGCTCGCGCTCCAGGCCGTCTCTTTCACTCCGGCCATTTTTACCGTCGGGGCCCATCGGAAACCGTCATTCTCGGTATCGGCCCTGCTGTCCACGATGAAATCCAGCGTGTCGCCCTTTTCCACCTTGATGCCGTTCAGCTTGGTCTCCGCGCTAGAGCCATTTACATTCCAGGAAGCGAGTTCACCACTTCGGCTCGAAATAATGCGAGCGCGGACGCCGTCGCCCGCCGATCCCAGGCTGTTCTGATCGTGCCTCAGCGTGCCCTCGATTGATATCTTGCCTTCCACCGGACTCACCCATCGCCGGATCGCGGCCTGGCTCGAAGTATCGCCAGGCTCACCGCCATCGCCTCGCAGCATCGCTTTGCCCGTCATGGGATCGGGAAGCATCGACGCCCCTTGCCAGGAATCGCCCGTAAAATATTTAAACGGCGTGAACGTCTTAACTCGATCCGTCGCCGCGTCGTATTCGCCTATGCCGTATTGCCATGGCGACGCCTCGCCTGCTTTCTCCATGGTTTGCGTGGCGGAGTTGATAAACTTCACGCCAGCCGCCGCTTCCTCTGGCGTGGCATCTCGTCCCAGAACCAGTCGGTATAGCTCTTCAACCCGTTTCGCCGGATTAACCTCGCGAACTATCTCAGGCCGGTTCATCAGACGGCGTGCCTGCTCGGCCATGAAAGAGCTGTTTAGTAGGAAGAGCGCCTGTTGCGGAACCGTTGTTGCATATCGGAGTGGCACATGCTGATCGGGACTTGCGAAATCGAATGCCGCCAACATTCCGGGAATCCGGCCTCGTTCGATGTATGCGTAAAGCGTGCGGCGAGGAACGGCCGGAGCCGCCGTTATCGCAAACGGCACTCCGCCCACTCTTAGATCGAGTTGCCCAGAGGCCGCCAGCATCGAGTCGCGAAGTCCTTCGATATCGAGCCGCTGCCGGTTCATGCGCCACAATAGCTGATTCTCCGGGTCCAGTTTCCGCGCTTCCGGATTGTCGAGGCTGCGCTGCTGGTAAGCGGCCGATAGCATAATCGTGCGATGGAGTTTCTTCAGGGACCAGCCGGACTCCATGAACTTCACGGCGAGGTGATCCAGCAGCTCGGGATGAGTCGGCAGATCGCCTCGCAAGCCGAAATCGCTGGGCGTGCGAACAATACCCGCTCCAAAATGGTGCAGCCATACGCGGTTCACAATTACGCGCGCGGTCAACGGATTGTCTTTGCTCGTTATCGATTTCGCCAGCTCGAGACGCCCGCTGCCATCGCGGAAGATCGCGGGATCGCCCGAAGAAAGGCAACTCAGGAAGTGCGCCGGCGTTTCGATTCCCAGGTTATTAGGATTGCCTCGAACAAACACGTGCGCCGGTTCCGGATGCGGAACGTCCTCCATTGCCATCGCGCGCGGCGCTCCACCATCGAACGAATAAAGCGCCCGCATGGTGTTGTAGCGATTCTTGAAATTGATCGTATTATTCCGGTCGCCTTCAGTCATCACCAGATCGAACTCGCTCACCGGAACGTTCACGGGAGCGTCGCTCCCGCGCAGAGCTAGGCGCAGCGCTTCCTGATCCGCATCGGGAAGCTTGGATGACGAATCGTAGCGCGTGAGGACGGCAGCATAGCGCGCGGCGACGTCTTTTAAACTAGCCGGCGGGGTCTTGAACTCCGCGAAAACCAAGGGATTCCCGGCGGATTGGGTTTTGAGAATATCCGGCCACCGCGCCGCGAACTCCGCATCCGGTATCTCCGCTGCCGCATTCCACAAAGCGAACACCGGTTCTTTACTCGCGCGCGATGCGGCCAGATATTCTTTCCACCGGCCTAGCAAGTGAAGATTAAGTTGCCTCTCTTTGATCAACTCTTCCACTTCCGTGGATCTCAATTTTGTGGAGTCGCGCGTTGCAATCAGATACTCGGCGGTCTGCGTTCGAAAAAAAGTATTCAACACGGCTGATCGATTTTCACGATAATCCGCGTCGGTCTTTCGGATGCGTGCCAGCCGTTCGCCATAGACGGCGTCCACCGGAGTCTTCGTCTTGATGGTCTTGAGTAAAGGCAGATCTTCCGGCTCTCGTATATTCGAGAAAATCGAATAGAACGAGTAATAATCTTTCGTCGGGATGGGATCGTACTTATGATCGTGGCAGCGGGCGCAAGCGACCGTAAGCCCGAGCATTCCCCGTGCAACGACGTCGATGCGATCGTCCACTGTTTCCGCCGGTGTCTTCGGAAATTCACGCCCCAAGCTCAAATAGCCCAGCGCCGCAAGGTTGCGGGCGTCGTTTCCTTTGATACGATCCGCCGCAAGCTGCTGCGTCAAAAACTGGCTGTACGGCATGTCTTCGTTAAATGCGCGAATCACCCAATCGCGATACGTGTACGAGTAAGCAAAGCGTTCACCGACGTTGCGCGCGTCCGAATATCGTGCCACGTCGAGCCAAAAACGTCCCCAACGCTCGCCGTAGCGCGGCGAGGCGAGCAGCCGGTCCACCAAACGAGGATAAGCGTCCGAAGACTTGTCCGCGACGAACGCGTCGGCTTCATCCGCGGTTGGCGGGAGTCCCGTTAAGTCGAAATACGCCCGTCGGATGAGCGTTCGTTTATCAGCGGGAGCGGACGGCGAAATACCTTTCTGCTCCAGCTTCGAAAGAATAAAATTATCGATCTCATTGCGCGGCCAATCTTTCCGTTTCACCTCGGGCGGCGCATGATCTTTCGGCCGTTGAAAAGACCAGAATTCGCGCCGTCGATCAACCGTCGCGACGGGGGCCACATCGGCAGGCATGGCGGCGCCGGAGCGAATCCAGTTTTCGAAATCCGAAACTTGCTCGGGCGGCAACGGCTTGCCCGGGGGCATTTGCAGTTCCTTATCCTGATAGCGCAGAGCGTGAACGAGCAAACTTTTCTCGGGATCGCCGGGCTCGATCGCCGCGCCGGAATTGCCGCCGCGTTTTATGGCGGCTTGCGAATCGAGCAGAAGTCCCCCTTGCGGCTTCGCAAGTTTGGCGCTGTGGCAGGCGTAGCAGCGCGCCACAAGCACCGGACGGATCTTGGTTTCGAACAGGTTGAGGCTATCGGTACCGGGTTGCTGCGCCCGCAGGGAAGTGGCAACGAGCAAAACAGAAAGACAAGCGACACTGCGGAGATCGTGCATCGATAGCTATAATTTTATCGCGTTCCAGCCTTCTTTACTGGACTGCAATGCTCGCGAATTCGCGGTGTTGCAATCCCGGAAACAATTACGCTGCGCTCAGGACATTCTTGATATTTTGCGAAACCTGCTCGGGCTCGAGGCTGCCATCGAGTTTATGATATTGCTCGGCCGTGTAATAGGAAACCACGGATTCCGTCATTCGCTGGTACGCGCTCAACCGTTCGTTCAAGACTTCCTCGTTGTCGTCTTTGCGTTGGATCAGCGGCGCGTCGTCGTCGTCGCACACTCCGTCGTGGCGGGGCGGCTGGAATAACAGGTTGTAAATACGCAAGCAAGTGGGGCACTGCCGGCGGGAGCAGATTCGTTCCACTAGAACGGAACGCGGAACATCCAGGTGAATCAGCAGCGGATTCGGACGCTTGGATTCATGGATGTAGTGCTGCAGAAAAACGGCCTGCGAGTACGTACGCGGGTAACCGTCGAGTAAAAAACCATTGCGGCAATCGGACGACTCCAGGCGTCCAATCAGCATTTCGTTAATGACCGAATCGTCCACTAACCCGCCTTGAAAGAGAATGGCGCAGGCGTCACGAATCCGCCGCGACGCGCTCTGGCTCGCCGCGCGCAGCAGATCGCCCGTTGAAATCGACGGGATCGCGAGCATCTCGCTAATGAACCGGGCTTGAGTGCCTTTGCCGCAACCTGGCGGGCCGAATAAGAGAATAACCAAGCTACTCAGCCTAGCGGATGCCGCGTGATTCGTCCATCCGGCGAAAGCCAGAGCCGCTCGCCGCGCCACTCCACCGTGTTGCCGAAAAGGCCGGTGGCCCAAATAGCGGCGCCGAATAAATCGCGGAACGGGATGAGCCAGCAGTCGCGAGCGGCATTGCGGTCGCGAAGCACTCGCAAAGCAGCAGCCATGCCGGCCGCCATCCGGCACGCGAACGCCGCCATGGCAATCCGTCGCGCGCCGGCGCACCACGCGATCATCGCCCAGAACGTCGTCTGCGTGACGATGTATCCGTAGTAGCCGCCCGGCCGCAATACGCGAATGGTGCGCGACCACCGTACCTGATGCTTCCATACTTCGCTCCAACTTCCCGCGCCGAGATTTGTCTCGACCACGGTTTCGGCGAACACCACGCGGAGCCCGAGACGCGTGATACGCAGGCCGAGTTGGTAATCGTCGGCCAGGTAATCTTTCAAAGAATCGAAGCTTCCGATTTTGCGAAGGTCCTCGGCGCGAAAGGCCATGCTCGAACCTAACGCGAATTCGGCAACGCCGAGCAGCCGCGCGACCAGAACGCTGGGGGCGAAATCCGTTGCAATGCCAAGAGCCTCGAAGCGAGCTGGAAGAGAGCCGGATCTTGCGCGATAGAGGCAGGTGACAAGACCCGTTCCCGGCTGTTCTAACGGTGCAATCACGGTGCTCAGGTAATCGGGCTCGACGGCGATGTCGCTATCGTTCACAACCAGAATGGCGTGGCGCGCCTCGCGGGCGAGCGCGGAGAGCGCCCCCACTTTGCCGTTTGCTGTTTGCTCGATATCCGTGACGACACGAATCCTGACTTCGGGATATTCCGA
>JALYXS010000495.1 GCA_030946965.1 Acidobacteriota bacterium | reverse complement strand
GGCGGCCGGTGCTCTGGGTCGTGGCCATCGCTCGCGATGAAGTGAACCATTCCACTTTCCATCAGCGCGCTTGCGGCGGCAATCGCGCTTTTTCCAAATGTTCCCAGAAAAGACTGAGCCGTTACTTGAATCAGGCAGCCGGCGTTGACCCACTGCTTTAATAAATCCATCTTCTTGGTAAGCAGTGAATTCCGCTCGGGGTGCGTAATGACTGGGGTGATCCCGACCCGGCCCAGCCTATCGAATATCTCGCTAGTAGTGGGCGCGATTAACCGGTCGGAAAATTCCACCAATAGATAATTCTTGTGATTGATGGTGTATTTGTTCGGGTGGGCGAGACAGTCCTGAATATTATCGAAATGCAAATGGAAGTCGCAGCCACGATGAATCTTAATTGAGTCGCCGATCAGGCCTTGTAACTCGGCAATTTTTTGCTCGATCAACTCCGGCTGGAATGCATAGTGCATATCCGAATGTGGAGTGGCGACAATGTCCGTCGTACCCGTACTGGCCGCCAACTTCAACATGGCGACCGAGTCTTCCAGAGTCTTCGCGCCATCGTCCAACCCAGGAAGAATGTGGCTGTGAATGTCTACCATGAGATCTGAAAATCATAGCTCGGGATAGAACTCGAAAAACGCGTCCAAGGATTCCAGAAGCTGTTTGCGGATTTGCTTTTCACTCTCGCCTTCGATGAGGTGCATGGTAACTGACGCCGAGCGGCCATTTTTCAATGCTATGGCGGCTTCGGTGTAAGATTCCAGTTCATCCGCCGGGAGCAGCCTGAGGCCGTAAACCAGGGCGAGCTTGTTCATCAAATGAACATCTCTTCGTCTTGTGTCGCATGGTCGACAGATGCGCGATTGCTCTTTGTGTACACGCCCAATGCCGCTTTGATTCCCGACAAAACGCCATTCACTTCCCGAACCGGCTTCATTATCGCTTTCTTGACTTCACCACCGGCTAGTTGCACTTGGTCGACAGTGTCGTCTACCGCGTGATCGACTTTGGCGACTTTAGCCTTGGCCCGAAGGGTGAAGTCGTCCAAAAAAGCGCCAACTTTTTGCGTCTGTTCGCGAACCGTATTCGAGATCAGGACGACATCGCCGGAGATCGACGCAATCTTTGGCTTCGCTTCGGCGATAATATCGCGGGCGGAGGTCGAGATCGCCGCCACCTTCGGCTTGGCGTCATCCACAATGCCTCGCACGGAGTCTACGATCGGCCCCGTGCGCTCGACGATCGGCATGACCTTCGCCAACGTCTTCTTGACAACGCCATAAAGAACAAGAACGACAATCGCCTGCACTATAATACTTAATACTGCCAGCGAAACCCCAATCGCCACGATCCATCTGAAAACGTCGTCTGACATGCGTTGACTCCAGCGTTTGACGCTATCCCTTGCTTAAGTTCGGTTCCACTTTGTCTCGGTAGGCCTGCTTGCCCGCCTCAACAGCTTCGTTCAAATTATCTTTTTGGCGCCCAAGAACGTCTTTGCTCTTGTCCAGCAGATCGCTCGCGGAGTCAGCCAGATCCGAACCGCGCCGTTTAATATATTCCTTACCTTCATCTGCTTTGCTCATCAGCAGATCCCGAGTCTCGTCACCCGCCTTCGGCGCAAACAGCATTCCGATACCTACGCCAACCCCGAGACCCAGGAAAAAATTTGCCATTCCGTCTTTGTCCATATTCATCTCCTAAACCAGGGAAGCCGCGGCGTGCCGCAGCTTAACGGTCTTCATTAGTATACTTCCGCTATCGGTGTTGCATCTTTGATACCATTTCATTTTTAGTAAACTTCTGTACAGTAAAATCACATGGTTCCTCGAAAAAAATTCGATGGCGAAAAGCTTTGGAACTACGCACTCAAGTCGCTTTCGAGCCGCGCTCAATCCACCGGTCAGTTGCGAGCCAAATTAAGGGAGAAGGCCGAATCTCCCGATGATATCGATCCGCTCTTGGCTCGCCTGAAGGACTACGGATATCTCGACGATCGGAAATTTGCCGAAAGCTTCGCGAGCGGCAGATTGGAGAACGCAGGCCTTGGCCGGACGCGCGTTTTGCAGGATCTGCGAGGCCGCCGGGTAGCGCCCGCATTGGCGGAGAGCACGGTGCAACAGGTTTATGCCGGCAAAGACGAGAGTCTGCTGATCGAAAATTATATCCGTCGCAGGTACCGGACCGTGGAGCGCGAGGGGTTGTTCACGGAGGATAAGGATTTGGCATCCGCTTACGCCCGCCTGCGGAGAGCCGGTTTCAGTTCGGCCAATGTAGTCCGCGTTCTTAAACGATTCGCGGCGAATCCGGATCTACTGGATCAGTTGGAGCCCGAGTAGGGCCGACACATAACGCCTAATAGGTTTCGACCTTCTTTCTCGCCATCGGCACATAGGAGTAAGGCGATACCAGACTCTCGTTTCCGTCGGAATCGATCGCCTTCACTCCAAATACGACGTCGTCGATGGAAACGTTCTCCAACTCAAACTCATGGACATTCCCCGCGAAAATCTCGCGCTCCCAATACGGCGCGGTGGTGGAGCGGGAAACGATCGCGTAGCCGGCTAGATTGGGCTCGGGATGTTCGTCCTTCCAGCGCAGGCGGGCGGCATAGCGCGATTTTCCGCGCCCGATCATCGACGTAAGCTGGCCCTTGCGCTCGCCCTTTTCAATCGGCTCCATCACCACTGGCGCGGCCGGCGCAAGCGCCAGGCTCGCCAGTGCCGCCGCGTTGATTTTCGTCACGCCCGCCGTATAGGCCGCCGATGCGTTGGCAAAGGTGTCGCTTCCGGTGTGCTGGTCGGCGTAGTTTTCATCAGCCGTTGTAAACCGTACCGCGGCATAGCCTTCCTGATTGAAAGGCGTGTGATCGCCGCCGCGGGCGAACCGGTCCGCCCGGAATACCGGATCGACTTTCATGGACGGCAAGTAGCGCCAGCCAGTCTCCCGGATGTAGCGCGCCACTTCGCGCGAAGGCGAATCGTTCGGATCTTCCGAAAATACGCGCACGCGATCGTTATTGATGAAACCGTTTCCAGCGCGAGCCCCCCCAATAATGTCATTGTTCAGCACGGCGTCGATCGTTTGATTTTGCTCCTTCGCCTTCGAGGCGTACAACGAACTTCCGATTAATCCTTGCTCCTCTCCGGCGAACGCGACGAAGACTACGGTCTCCGCGAATTCGTACTGGCTCATGACGCGAGCCAGTTCCAGAACGGCCGCCGTGCCGCTGCCATCGTCGTTCACGCCGGGCGCGGATCGTTCGGATTGCGCTAAATCGAAGCGGACTTCCTCCGAAGCTGGCGTGCCGCCGGCCGTGCGCCCAAAATCCGCGGAGTCGTAGTGCGCGCTCACGATCAGCCTGCGATCCGGGCGCCGCCCGCCCTTCAGCACGGCCACCACGTTGATCAATTCGACATCGCGGACCATCCGGCCTTGCTTCTTGACGCGATAGGAGTCGAAGCTGACGTCTAGCTTCGGGCTGTAGCTCTTAAATTCGCTCGCGATCCAACGCCGCGCCGCTCCAATTCCGCGCGTGGGACTTTCCGTCTCCGAGAACACGTTGCGTGTTTCAAAGCTTTCGAGTTTCTTGAGCGTTGCGGCGATCCGTTCTTGCGAAATCGATTCGACAATTTTCTTGACTGCCGGGTTTACCCCTTTGTAAGCGGCGGCGGCCGTGCCGGACGTCAGAAGGACGATAACCAGGATTCGATTCATAGGCGCATTCAACACATTATGCGATATGCTTTCCCAAGCGGAAGGAGATTAAATGAAAATCGGTGTCGTCCTACTCACGGGAGCGCTCATGGGATTGGTGTTCGTTCCAGGGGCAAACGGGCAGAATCAAGTCAGCGTTCGTATTCTGCTCGGGACCAAAGACGCGGCGCCCACGCGTTGGGACGGTTCTCTTCAGGCTCAAGGAGCGAAGGTCGATTCTCTTGAACCGTGGCGGTTCGAAGGCGCCGATGCGATCGCGGGATCGGGCTGGCGTATCGAAACGCATCCCGTGAGGCTATTCGGCGGCGGCTCGCAAGTGAACGGGCGGCCGCTTCGCAACATCGTGGCCAACGGCGTGGTCGCGCGGCTCTCGGACGCTTCGGAGAATGCGACCTTAAACGTCACGACGCCGCGGGGCAACTTCGAAGTGCGGTTGAGCGAGATTCCGTATGGAGCCGGCGTGGCGAAATTGGATGGGCGCGCATTCGTGGATCGCGTGCCGACAACCGCGCGGCTCACCGAATCGCCCGACGAAGAGGATTTCCCTTCCGCCGCGTCCGGAAAAGACGGCACGGTCTGGATGGCGTACGTAACCTTCCGCCACAATTCGGGGCACGATCAGTTGCGCGCGCGGCTGCAAACGCCCATCACGGATTTCTCGAAGCTCAAGGCGCCGCCCGGCGGAGACCAAATTTTCGCGCGCCGTTATGCGGCCGGCAAGTGGGATGCTCCCATTGCCATCGGCGAGCCGGGCGGCGATCTATACCGGACGGCGGTCGCGATCGATGGACGCGGTAGGGCGTGGGTGTTCTGGGCAGCCAATGTAAAAGGCAATTTCGATATTTTTGCGAGCGCGATCCAGAATGGTAAACCCGGGCCCAGAATCCAGCTATCGCGGGCTGCCGGTTCGGACGTGGATGCCGTCGCGGCAACGGATTCGAATGGGAATGTCTGGGTAGCCTGGCAGGGGTGGCGAAATGGACGCGCGGCGATTTTCGCGGCCGTGCAGAAAGGCGATGGGTTTAACGCGCCCACCGCTGTCGCGCAATCCGCCGGCAATGAGTGGAATCCGGCGATCGCGGCCGATAAATCGGGCCGCGTAACCGTGGCTTGGGATTCCTATCGCGCCGGCAATTACGACGTTTATATGCGCACTGCGACCGGTCTGGCCTCCTGGGGTCCGGAGAAAGCGGTTGCAGCCACGGCGCGGTATGAGGCCTATCCTTCGATTGCATACGACGGCTCGGGCCGGCTTTGGGTGGCATACGAAGAGGGTGGCCGTGGATGGGGCAAGGACTTCGGCGCGTATAACAGCGAGGGCGTCGCGGTCTACCAGGGACGTTTTATTCGGATACGCGGTTTTGAAGCGGATGGACGAGCGGTCGATCTGCCGGTGGATGTTGGAACCGTTCTGCCAGGGACGCCAATGCTCCAAGCGGAGAAGAACGGCGCGCAGAACGCGACGGCGATTGACGCCCTCGATCCCGATCCGGACGCGGCGAAGAAGCGCGTCCCGAGCCGGCCCGTCGCGAATCAGCAGAATCCGAAAAACACCATGCCGCGACTTCTGGTAGATCCGTCCGGGCGCATGTGGATGGCCTTCCGGAGCGCTCAACCGATCTGGTGGAACCCGCTCGGAACGGTCTGGACCGAACACCTGGTTTCTTTCGATGGAGCGCGTTGGATGCCGCCGGTGTATTTGCCCCATAGCGACAATCTTCTGGATAATCGGCCGGCGCTGGTTTCGACTAAGCCGGGCGAAGTGATGATTGTCGGTTCGTCGGACGGCCGGCGGCAATTCGAGATCGGTGAAAGGAGGGGGGCGACGTCGAACGACCAGCCGGCGCCTCCGCGGGATCCTTATAACAACGATCTATACGTGAACGAGATGGTGCTTGGGCCAGCGGCGCAAATGACGCCCGTTGCCGCTGCAAAGCCGCCTGCGTCCTCGACGGCCGCGGACACTGTCGAAACAGCGGCCGTGCGCCACATCCGCGACTACCGCGCCCCTTCGACCGGGTTGCGCCTGGTGCGAGGAGAATTTCATCGCCACAGCGAAATTTCGATGGACGGCGGTTTTGACGGTTCCATCTTCGACCAGTTTCGCTACATTCTGGATGCGGGATCGCTCGATTGGGTGGGCTGCTGCGACCACGATAACGG
>JALYXS010000491.1 GCA_030946965.1 Acidobacteriota bacterium | reverse complement strand
GACGCAATCATGACCGAACTGGGTGGCGGGGTCTCGAATACCGTGCTGCTGGTCCGCGCGGGGACCGCCCAGATTGTCCTGAAACAATCGCTCGGGCGATTGCGCGTGAAAGAAGAATGGCTGTCCGACCGGGGCCGAATCCTCCGGGAATCGTCGGCCATGCGTCTTCTTGCTCCGCGTTTTCCCGAAGAATCCATACCCCAAGTAATCTTTGAAGACCCGGAAAACTGCCTTTTTGCAATGACTGCGGCGCCGCCGGAGGCGGAAACCTGGAAAACGCTGCTATTTTCCGGTATTGAACGCCCGGAGACGGCGGCGCGCGCGGGCCACCTGCTCGCCACCTTGATCTCGAGCACCTGGAAAGACCCGGCCTTCGAAGCCGAATTCGGAGATCAGACCGTTTTCCGGCAGCTTCGGGTCGATCCGTATTACCGCACCACCGCCGTCCGGCATCCCGAACTCCGGGAACATTTCGAGCGGCTGATCGAGGAATCCGGCCGCCGCCGCGTCAGCCTGGTACATGGGGATTGGAGCCCCAAAAACCTTCTCGTGGCGAGCGATCGAGTCACGGTCATCGATTTCGAAGTGATCCACTTTGGCGATCCATCTTTCGACGCGGCGTTTCTGCTGAACCACCTGCTGCTTAAATCGCTCTACTTCCCCGAACGGCGCGCCGCATTCGCGCTGCTGGCGTCAAGCTTTTGGGAATCGCTCTCCGCCGGACTGCCTCCCCAAACGGAGTGGATGGAGCGAGCGGCGATCGAGCACCTGGGTTGCCTGTTGCTCGCGCGCGTGGATGGAAAATCGCCCGCCGAGTACATCGAAACTCCTGAGTTGAAAGAGCGGGTTAGGCGGATGGCTCGCGGGCTGATCCTGAACCCGCCCGAAACAATTGAAGAGGTGTTCGCAACTTGAAAATTGAAGCGGTCCGCGCTTGGGAGATTCTGGATTCACGCGGCGATCCGACCATTGAAGTGCAAGTTAAATTGGCCGGCGGCATTACGGGGAACGCGAAAGTTCCTTCAGGCGCGTCCACCGGCAAGCACGAGGCTCATGAACTTCGAGACGGCGACTCCCACCGCTACGGCGGCAAAGGAGTGCTGCGGGCCGTTCAGAATGTCGTTGACGTTTTAGGTCCGGCGCTCCGGGGCGAAGACGCGGCCGATCAGCGGCGCATCGACGCGCGAATGATCGATCTCGACGGCACTCCAAACAAGAGCCGGCTAGGCGCGAACGCGATCCTGGGCATTTCCTGCGCCGTGGCTCGAGCCGCCGCGAATCAACTCGGAATCCCGTTGTGGCGGCATTTGCAAGACGGGCGGCGGGCAAGCATTCCCGTACCCATGGTGAATATTCTCTCGGGCGGACTCCACGCCACCGGCGATTTCGAGTTTCAGGATTTTCTGGCCATCCCGCGCGGGTTCGCGAGCCTCGCGGCGGCCCTCGAAGCCATTGCCGCCGTCCATGGCGCGGCGAAGAAGCTGCTGATGGAACGCGGTTGCATCCTGACGGGCGTAGCCGATGAGGGTGGTTGGGGACCGCATCTGCGATCTAACGAGATCGCCTTGCAGATCCTGGCGGAAGCCATCGAGCGCAGCGGCCACCCGATGGATATTGCGATCGATGTGGCTTCGTCGCACTTCCATGCCGGGGGAATCTACACTCTCGCGAGCGAGGATCGGACCCTCACCGCTGGCGAGCTTATCGAACTACTGGCCGGTTGGAGCGAGCGTTATCCCGTGGTCTCGATTGAAGACGGCTTGACCGAAGACGATTGGGACGGCTGGCGCATGCTCACCGCCCGGCTCGGATCGCGCGTGCAACTAATCGGCGACGATCTATTTTGCACCAATCCCGAGCGGCTGGAACGCGGCATTCGGGAAGGCGCGGCGAATGCCGTGCTGGTGAAAATGAATCAGATCGGCACCATAACGGAAGCCATGGCCGTGGTGGATCGCGCGCGCGAAGCGGGTTACCGGGCCGTGATTTCGGCGCGCTCGGGAGAGACCGAAGACGATTTTCTCGCGGATCTTGCGGTGGCTTCGGGAGCGGGGCAGATTAAGGTTGGCTCTATTACCAGGTCGGAGCGGTTGGCCAAGTATAACCGGCTGCTCGCGATCGAAAATTCGGGCCTTGCGGCTACTTGACGTTGATCGTTCCCCGGCACTTCGTGGAACCGCACCGGCACGGCACCAGCTCCACGTCCTTCGAGAAATGGTAATCCACCGTAAGCTCTTCGCCCTTCTTGATAGGCCGCGCGCTCATGTATAAGATGTGGCCCTTGAAGACCCATGTGTAAATATTGGGATCGCACGAATGGTTGATAAACTCCGCGCCGCTTCCGCCCACCGACCCATCCAGGGTCCAGTAGTTATCGAGCGTGAACAGATAAATCATGTGGGCCTGTTCGTCGCTTCGCCGGCGCGTCTCGCGGCGATTGATGCGTTCGCCCGTGTACTCCATTATTTTGCGCCGAGGCGGAATCGGCTCATCCGCGTAGACGCCGTGGCGATGGATTCCCGAAGATCGGATCGACAACTTGAAATTTGCGTACCGGGGATCGATCTCGGGAAGAACAACCATTTTCCAAAATTGTAACCGATCAGATTCGATGGAAGGCCTTCAAAATTTCCCGCATGGAGTATTGCAGCGCTATGGGCCGCCCATGCGGGCACGCCATGGGATAGTCGGTCGCCGATAAGGCCCGCAGCAGCCATTCCATTTTGTTGTGATCGAGGCGCGTGTTGATCTTAATCGCGGCCCGGCATGCGATCGACGCGGCGATCCCGCGGCGCAAATCTTCGAGCGAGACCTTGCGCAATTCGCTTTCCGCGGTTTCGAGTATTTCGAATATGACCCGCTCGAGATCCGCCGGTCCAATGGCCGCCGGCGCCGCTTTTACCGCGATCGTACGCTGGCCGAATGGCTCCGTTTCGAAACCGGTGGCGTGCAACTCGTCCGCGATTCGGGCGTATTCGATCTGCTGTCCCGCGGTGAGCTGCAGGACCAGCGGCATTAGCAAGGACTGTGTCTCGACGCGTCCCGCGGCACGTTGTTGCAGCACTTTCTCGAACAAAATACGCTCGTGCGCCACGTGCTGGTCGATAATCCAGAGCCCATCGCGACCGGCCGCGACGATGAAGCTGTCGTGAATTTGCCCGAGCGGGCGAAGGTCGCCCAGTCCGGTCAGCGAAGATGTCACGGGCAGCGCGCCGGCTGGAAAGCCGCCGTGAGTGTCGGGAACCCGCAGCCTTGCCGGTTCGGGCACTTCCGGGTTCGACACGGGGATCGAAGCAGCGCCGAAATCGAAACGCGGCGAGGGTCCCGATGGCGGCTTGAGCGTAAACTCCGGGACTTGCGGCGGCGGAGTTGGTTCCTGCACGGGCCATGGCGCGGGCGGGAACTCTGAAAGCGGCATGGGGCTCGCTGAAAACGCGGGCGCTGGCCGCGATTCCATCAGGCGCGCGCGAATGGCGTCCCGCACGAAATCGTGGACGAACGATTGGTGCCGGAAGCGCACTTCGGTTTTCGAGGGATGCACGTTCACGTCCACCTCTTCGCAATCGCACGTCAGAAATAAAAGCCCGAACGGGAAGCACGCGGGCGGCATTAAATTGTAATAAGCCGATGAAAGGGCGTGCAGTAACAAACGGTCGCGGATCAGGCGGCCATTGACGAAGATGAAAATCGAATTGCGATTATTTTTCTGAACTTGGGGCCGCGAAATGAAACCCGTTAGCCGGAATATTTTCAATGCCGGCTCATCCGGTTCGCGCCGGTATTCCGCTATCGCCTCGGACGGCGCAACGGAGATCGGGGGTATAGCCAGATGGCCTTCCTTCTCGCCCAGGTCGACCAATTCATCGAGTAATTGGCTTCCAAACACCTGAAAGACGCGTTCGCGCAACGTGCTCACCGGCGTGACGTGCAGCAACTCCACGCCGCAATTCAAAAGCTGAAATGTCTTGTCTGGATGCGCCAGACTGTAGTGCGTGACCAGCGAACTGACGTGCGAAAGCTCGGTTGGGTCCGCGCGCAAGAATTTCTTACGCGCCGGCACGTTGAAGAAGAGATCCCGAACGGCGATGGCGGTTCCCACATTCGCCGCGATCTCATCGCAGCTCAGCATTTTTCCGCCCGCGACTTCGATGCGAGTGCCCGTGGTCTCATCGGCGGAGCGCGTTTCCATTACAAGCCGCGAGACGGATGCAATCGAGGGCAGCGCTTCGCCCCGGAAGCCGAGCGTCGCGATCGAGAGCAGGTCTTTGACGTCGTGGAGCTTGCTGGTGGCGTGCCGCTCGAAGGCGAGCAGCGCGTCATCGCGCAACATGCCGAAACCATCGTCGGCGATACGGATGAGGCGGCGGCCGCCGTTTTCGATTTCGACGCGGATGATGTTCGCGCCCGCGTCAAGCGAATTTTCGAGAAGCTCTTTTACAACGGACGCGGGCCGCTCGACTACTTCTCCGGCCGCGATCTTATTCGCCACATTATCCGAGAGTACCCGGATACGCCCCATCTAAAAAATCCAGGTGTCCCCATGAGTGGGGACACGGCACGCAAGAGTACGTGCGCCACGGGACTTTCTCACTGGATCGCGACGCCGCGCTCTTCGAGCAATTCCCCCGTCCTTCGCGACAAATTGAGCAAATTCCGGCGGTATGCAATCGTATTCTGAACCACGGCGGATTCCGC
>JALYXS010000461.1 GCA_030946965.1 Acidobacteriota bacterium | reverse complement strand
CTCTTATTCCGCCGCGGCCCCCGCGAGCCAATTCGCCCCGCGTTTCGACACAACCTACCCCATCGAGGCGTTTCGCTCCCGTCGGCGGCTATGGCTGCACGCGCTGTTATTTTTGCTGACCTTACTCACGACCTCCGTGGTCGGCGCGCACATGCAGCTTAGCTTCGCCGCCGGTGTGCCATTGGAGCCGGATTTCGAGATGTTCATATCCTGGTGGCGGCATCCCGCCGTGCTGCTGCAAGGGCTGCCCTTCTCGCTAACGCTTCTGGCGATCTTGCTGGCGCACGAATTCGGGCACTACCTGGCCTGTGTATTCTATGGCCTCGACGCCAGCCTGCCCTATTTTCTCCCGGCCCCGACGTTCACCGGAACGCTCGGCGCTTTTATCCGAATCCGCTCGCCTATCTTCGCCAAACGCACCCTCTTCGATGTGGGTATCTCGGGCCCTATCGCCGGGTTCATCTTCCTGCTGCCGGCTCTTTCAATCGGGCTGGCATTCTCGAAGATCATCCCCGGAATCGCCCATCAGGGCAGCTTGATATTTGGCTCGCCGCCGCTACTCTGGTCGCTGGAAAAGCTGATCTTCCCGGGCATTCCGCCGGCGGATATCTATCTGCATCCGGTCGCGCGCGCCGCGTGGATCGGTATCTTCGCGACGGCGCTGAATTTGCTTCCGGCAGGCCAGCTCGATGGCGGGCACATCCTGTATTCGCTGATTGGCGAAAGGCACCGGCTCATCTCGCGCCTCTTCATTGCCTTGCTGATTCCGCTCGGCATTTTTTATTGGCAAGGATGGTTGTTATGGGCCGGAATTTTGTTCTTTTTCGCGCGCAAACATCCCTCGATCTACGATGACACCTCCCTCGGCAGAGGCCGCCGCCAGCTCGCCGTCCTGGCACTCGTAATTTTTCTGCTGTGTTTCACCATCGCGCCGATCGGCGCCGGTTAAGACGATCGCGATGAGAATCACCGCGACAATCATCACTCTAAACGAAGAACGCAACATCGACCGCGCCATCGAAAGCCTTCGCTGTTGCGACGAGATCGTCGTGCTCGATAGCGGTTCTTCCGACCGCACTTTGGAAGTCGCGGAGAAACTCGGCGCGCGCGTGGTCGAACGCGCCTGGGTCAACTACGCCCAGCAAAAAAACACCGCCGCGGAGCTTGCGGCGAACGACTGGATTTTGTCCATCGATGCCGACGAGGCTTTGAGCGAAACGCTCGACGGCGAGATCCTGAACATCAAGAAACATGGCGCAACGTGCGATGCCTACACGATGCCTCGCCTCGCGCAATACTTAGGCCGCTGGATTTTGCATAGCGGCTGGTATCCGGATCGCAAAGTCCGGCTTTATAATCGCCAGAAGGCGCAGTGGGCCGGAGATTTCGTGCATGAGAGCGTCCGGGTAAATGGGCGCGTGGGGCATCTGGAGGCGAACCTTCTGCATTTCACCTGCGAGTCGCTTTCCGAGCATCTGAAAACGATGGATCGCTACACGACGCTTGCGGCCGAGGAGATTGTCGCGCGACGGATGAAGGTCGCGCCCCAAAGAATTTTCCTCGATCCCGCTTGGACCTTCATCCGGACATATCTGATTCAGCGCGGCTTTCTCGACGGCATGGAAGGCTTGGCCATCGCTCATATGGCCGCCCTCTACACGTTTTTGAAATACGCGAAAGCGCGCAACATGAGCTAACTCGGGATGCGCATCCTGCATCTGGATTCGGGGCGCGAGATGCGCGGCGGCCAATGGCAGGTGCTCCGGCTGATTCGCGGTCTGCGGGCGGCGGGGTGGGAGCCGGTGCTGCGATGCCGAAGCGGCAGTCCGTTATTGGAGCGGGCGAAGGCGGAAGGATTCAACGTGGATCGTCTCGGAATGTTTCTCCCGAAATGCGATTTGATTCATGCGCACGATGCACGGTCGCACGCGATCGCGGCGTTCTCTAGAGGGCCCCTGGTCGTTTCCCGCCGGGTCGCATTCCCGATTGGCTCGCGATGGAAATCGCGATGGAAATATAGCCGCGCGAACCGCTTCATCGCAGTTTCCGCGTGCGTGGCGAATGTGCTGCGGTCGGGTGGCGTTCCGGAATCGAAGATCGCCGTCGTTCCGGACGGCGTTCCGCTGTTGGCATTGACCGCGGCTGGAGAAAAACTCCTGATCCCGGCGCAAAAGCACGCGGCGCTGGCCGTGGAGGCGGCGCGCGTAGCAGGTCTGCCCGTCTGCCTTTCGCACGATCTGGAAGCCGATCTCGCGAAGGCGCGCTGTATGCTTTACGTTACCGATGGCGAAGGGCTCGGCTCTGGCGTCCTGATGGCCATGTCGGCGGGCGTGCCCGCGATTGCCAGCAACGTGGGCGGATTGCGGGAAATCATTACCGACGGCGAAAACGGATTGCTGGTCGAGAATTCCGTTCAGGCAATCGCGGCCGCGATCCGCCGGCTTGTGGGTAATCGCGATCTGGCCAGACAAATCGCAACCAATGCGCGTCTTACCATTGAGACGCGTTTCTCCGAAGCCCGCATGGTTGCCGGCACAATCGAGGTTTACCAAAGAGTGTTGCATGCTTGAAGGGTTTCTGGGGCTGCTGGCGGGCCTTTTAATCGGCAGTTTCCTGAATGTGTGCATTCACCGTTGGCCGCGCGATCTGTCCGTGGTGCGACCTCGTTCGCGCTGCCCAGCCTGCGAAAAGCCGATCGCCTGGTACGACAACATTCCCGTGCTGAGCTACCTTGTGCTGCGCGCGAAGTGCCGCCACTGCGGAATTCGAATTCCCGCGCGATACCCAATGGTCGAACTGCTCACCGGACTGCTGTTCGCCTACTTCGCATGGCATCTGGGTCTAACGCCGATCGCGGCGAAATACTGCGTGCTAACCGCCATCCTGGTCGCGCTGGTATTTTCCGATATCGAAGAACGAATTCTTCCCGACGAGTTCACCCTTGGCGGCATCGCAATCGGTCTGGCGTTCGCGTTGTTCGTGCCGGTGCCCGATGTGGTGGCGCACGCCATCTTCTCGCTTTCGGATATCTCTCTAGGAAATCGCGCTCTCTCGATGGCCGAAGCCGCGCTGGGCATCGTGCTGCCCGCCGGATCGCTCTGGCTGGGCGGTTTTCTGTTCGAGAAACTGCGCCACAAGGAGGGCCTGGGGCTGGGCGACGTCAAGATGATGGCGATGGTGGGCGCGTTCTTAGGGATTCGCGGCGCGTTGTTGACGCTGATCGCCGGATCGGTGCTGGGCTCGGTGATTGGCTTGATCTATATCAAAGCCACCAGGCAGGACGCCTCCACATATCAGCTTCCATTCGGCACGTTCCTGGGGATCGCGGCGCTCGGCGTAGCGCTTGAAGGACAGCGTGTTATCGATTGGTACGCGCGCGTCTTGTAGTCCGTGATGCGCTACGAGCCAGCCCCGTCGCTTTGACTATTGCCATTCCGGCCGCGCGCTAAATGGCTTCTGCAGAAAATTCAGATCCGAAGTCAAAGCGCCGCCATGTTGCAGCGAGGCGTCGGTGTAGCCGGAAATAAATAACACGGCCATTTCCGGACGAAGCTTACGAAATTTTCTCGCCAGCGCCGTCCCGCTCATGCGCGGCATCACCATATCGGTGATGAGGAGATGAATCTCGCTCGTATGCGCCTGGGCCAGCTTAAGCGCTTCGTTGCCGGCCGCGGCAAGCAGAAGCGTATACCCGGCTTTTTCGAGCGCCTTCTGGACCAGCAGCCGGACCGCTTCCTCGTCTTCCGCCAGAAGAATCGTTTCCCACCCGCCCGGCGATTCGCGCGGCTCTCTCCTAGTATCGATGTGCGAGTCTTCGTCGACCCGCGGCAGGTAGACCTTAACGGAAGTCCCAAAGCCCGGCTCGCTGTACAGATCGATGGCGCCGCCCGATTGCTTGACGATCCCATATACGGTCGAAAGGCCGAGTCCCGTTCCGTGCCCTTTAGTGGTGAAGAATGGCTCGAAAACTTGCGCTTGGGTCTGGGCATCCATGCCGGTTCCCGTATCCGTGACCGCGAGCATCACGTAGTGTCCGGGCCGCACGGCTAGATGTTTCTGGACATATGTATTGTCCAGCTCGGCGTTTCCCGTCTCGATTACGATTTTTCCGCCCCCCGTCATGGCATCGCGCGCGTTCACTGCCAGGTTCATGATGATCTGCTCGATCTGGCCGGGATCGGCATGCACATAGCCGGTTACGGCCGCGGCCTCAATCCTTAGGTCGATGTGTTCGCCAATCAGACGGTGCAGCATGTGGCTCATCCCTTCCACGGCCGCTTTCAGATCGATTACTTTCGGTTGAACCAGCTTGCGCCGGCTAAACGCCAGGAGCTGGCGCGTCAGATCGGCGGCGCGCTGGCTCGCCTTCAAAATCTGTTCGACGGCGCCCCGGTCCGGATCGTCTTCGCCAATGCCACTAAGCAGCATCTGGCTGTAGCCGGAAATTATGGTGAGTAGATTATTGAAATCGTGCGCGATTCCGCCGGCTAGCATCCCGATGGCTTCCATCTTCTGCGCCTGTCTCAACTGATCTTCCAGCCGGCTCCGGGTGCTCGCGTCCACGGCCAATATGATAAGCGCGGGAATTTCGCCGGATGCTTGCGGGAACGTCACGGGGCGGACGCGAAGATCCATCTCCACGCGGCTGCCGTCCTTTTTCAGCGTCTTCCAGGCGCAAAGATCGGAGGAGGAGAACTGCGAGCGCCGCACGGCCTCCCGGAGCCGCGCGATCTGCGCGGCGGAATACAGTTCTTCGAGGTACATCGAGAGATACTCGTCCCGGGTATACCCGAAAATTTCAGTTGCCGCCCCATTCACCTCAAGAAAACGCAGTTCGGACCAGTCGACCACCCACGCAGGCTCCGGCATCTGATCGAAGAGAGTCTTGTAATGCCCTCTGTAATCGGTTATTGACTCCACGGCTAACCCCGGCATACTTAACCTATACCGCAGACTCGCTATGGCAACAAGGCTTCGAAGTGTTCCAACGTCCGGCTTACACCCGCCTCAAGCGGCGTCCGATTGACATCGCCCAGGTATGCACGCAATTGAGAGCCGTCCATCCGGTAAGCCACCGGCACCTGCGGGCCTCCGACCCGAATCAGGTCCTTCGCCCCCGGCCGCAGCTTATCGAGTATGTGAACAAAGTCTTCCATTCCAATTACCGAGCCTTCCAGGTTGAAAACGTGCGCGCCCTCAGTATTCGACAGCAAACACCGAATAAAAGTGTCGGCAACGTCCTCCACGTACTGCATATCCATAAATCCGCTCAGCCGGATCTGAAACGGCTCTTTGCGCGCAACGGCTCGAATGGCGAGGGTCGGATCGGCTGTTAAACCGCGATCGCGCCCGAGGCCGTATACCGTCCACGGGCGCAGCCCGACACTGGAG
>JALYXS010000434.1 GCA_030946965.1 Acidobacteriota bacterium | reverse complement strand
TTGGGCCGAAGCTGGATTTGTACCGGACGGCCGGAGTGCGCGAATACATAGCAGTTTTGATTGAGGAATCGAAGGTGATCTGGCGCGGGATGACTGGCGGTGTCGAATCCTTCATTGAGCCGGATCGCAACGGGATTCTGCGGTCGCTTGCGTTTCCGGGTCTGTGGCTCGATCCCGATGCACTGCTAGAACAAGATCTGCCGCGGATGTTGCGAGTTCTGGACGAAGGCTTGCGTTCGCCGGAACATGAGAAGTTCGTCGAAGATCTTGCCTCGAAAATATAGGCTGAGATCGCTTACGTAACCGCCGGAACCAACTTCTCCCTCGTTTCCAGCGCGAACTCGGCCGACCAGTATTTTCGTCTCGCGTGGGACGCGACGAATAAGAACGCGAATGCCAGAAGCAATCCGAGCGACGCGCCCAATCCGATAAATCGCGGTTGGCCGAAGCGCGCCGCGCCCGCCGCGCGCATTGCCTCGGAGAAGGCCAGATTGAACGCGACCGGAATCGCGGCCGCGCAAACCGGCAGCCACGGGCGATCGAGCGCAAACAACGCGCGCGAGTTCAATTCGAGCAGACTCCATCCGATCAAGCTTGGCGCAAAGCCCAGGAAGGCTCCCGAGACCAATTGCGTCGATTGCGCGGTGAAGCTTCCCCGTTGAAACAGGAGAGCGATCACGGGTTCCCGGAACACCACGCCCACGATGCAGGATGCGACGGCCGCCAGCGCCGCGATCAAAATGGTGCGGTCGGTCAGGCGGAAAGCTTCTGGCGTTCGCAGCTCCCGGCGAAGACGCCCGATCTCGGGTAGCAGCGTATTCGAAACCGGCATCACGAGATACGCGATCACCACGTTTACGCAGCGAATGCAATAATCGAACGCCGCCGCCATGCCAGGCCCCGATTGCGTGGCGTACGCGCGCGTGACAATCACATTCAGAGCAATTAGCCCGGCATAGATCAAAAACGATCCGGGCTTTGCGAGCAACTCGTGCCACGGCGTCTTTGAATAGCGCGTTTTCGATCCAACCGTGGGGTGCGTATTGGGGTGTGAATTGGGATGCGTACTGGGATGCGCTTTCCAGTAACGCCGCGCCGCGAAATAGACACTCCCCATTTGCGCGCACGCGCCGCAGCTATACCCGATGGCGAAGCCATAGATGCCCAGTACACGCCAAAGGCCCACCGCCGCAACGATCGTGAATATGTTAAGCGATGCCTGATAAAAAGCCGGCGGGCCGAACCGCCGCTCCGTGTAGAGCAGCGCCGAATAGATGGCGAATGCGCCGGCCGCGAGCGTCGAGACCGACGTGATACGGAGAATGTTCACCGCTTCCGGAACGGACTCGGGCTTCAGGCCCGGTCCTAAAATGTGGATCACCAGAGGAGCAAAAAGAAAAATTCCTATCGCGAAAAAACCGAAAATCCACGTAAAAAGCCGGCTGGCTTGATGAAATAAGGCGATTCGCTCTTCGCCCTCGCGCAACATCAGCATGGGCACGAATGCGAATAACATCGTGTTGATGAAAATTCCGTTCAGCGTATCGAGCGGGCTGATCGCGACAGCCAGCGCGTCCGCCGCGGCATGCGTCCCGAGCAGATAAGCCGTGACGGCGGACCGCGCGAATCCAAGGATATTGCCGAGAACGATTCCCGCGCCTACCGTCAGGCCGCCGCGAATTAAAGGATTTCCGGCCGCCTGGACAAACGCCCGGCCAAACCAGCGGTCGAGCGTGTTTCCCGCCATTCAGGCCACTCCAGTTCAGGCACTCTTGGCCGCGTCGAGCGCCGCTTCGTAATTCGGAAAATCGGCGACTTCCTTGATGTACTCCGCGTGTTTCACGGTGTTGTCTTTGTCCAGAACGAAAACGGCGCGGCTTTCGATGCGTAATTCTTTGATCAGCGTTCCATAATGCGATCCAAAAGAAGCGTCTTTATGGTCCGAAAGCATCTTGACCTTATCGATCCCGAAAGCGCCGCACCAGCGCTTTTGGGCGAAAGGAAGATCCATGCTCACGGTGTAAATATCGACATTCGGAAGCCTCGCGGCCTCTTCGTTGAAGCGCCTGGTTTGCGCGTCGCAAACCGGTGTGTCGAGCGATGGGACGACACTGATAATGCGCACGTTGTTGCCGGTGCCGGTCAGGTTAACATCCTTCAGAGTTCCATCGACCACGTTGAAATCGGGCGCTTTGTCGCCGGGCTTTAGCTCCGGACCGACCAGCGTTAAAGGATTGCCTCTCATGGTTGTGGCTCCAGCTCGTTCCATTGTTTCTCCAGGTTTCAAGTGTGAAGGATTTATTGTAGCAATTCGTCTAATTTCGACGGATCGGTTATGGGGAGCTTGCACGTGAAATTTTCGCAGACGTAAGCCGTGGCGCGGCCGTCGATAGGTTTCATCTTTTCGATTGCCGCGTTGTGGCGCGAAAGCCCTTCGTCCGCGAGCATCACGATGGTTTCCGGTAAAAAGCGCGCATGCAAAACGCGTAAGAATTCGTGCATCTCGGGTGAAGAGTTTGTTCCCGCCAGAATCACCTGCTTCGGTTGCGCCAGGCTGAATCCATAGGCGGCTAGCATCTGCGGCACGCCGGAGGGCATAGTGGCAATCCGTTCGGCGAAAGCTTGCAACGATTTTCCGGCAGCCGCGCGGAAGTCGTCCCGTGAAGTCATCCGCGCCAGCCGCAGCAGATTCAGGACGGCGATCGAATTGCCCGACGGCTCAGCCCCGTCGTAGTCTTCTTTCATTCGCACCACCAAACTCGCATCGCCATCGGACGAACTGAAGAAAGCTCCGTGTTTCGCGTCCTCGAAGAGTTCCAGTTGTTTTTCGGTGAGTTGAATGGCCAAGTCCAGATCGCGCGAATCGAAGCTGGTCTCGTACTCATCGAGCAGCGCCTGCGCGAAGAACGCGTAATCGTCCAGAAACCCCGGGATCGCGGCGTCGCCCTTGCGATAACGCCTGAGGAGAATGCCGGACTCCGCATCGTACATCCGCTTCACGATAAAATCGCTCGCGCGCCGCGCCGCTCCGGTATAGCGGCGATCGTCGAGGATCGCGCCGCCCTTCGCAAATGCCGAGATCATCAAGCCGTTCCATGCGGTAAGAACTTTATCGTCCAGATGCGGACGGATGCGTTTCGAACGTTCCGCGAGCAGATGCGCTTCCACGGCTTCGATTCCGGCGCTTACCACCACAAGCGGCTGCTGGAAGCGATCGGACGTTTCTTCGATTGAATGCTCTTGAAATAAAATATTCCGGCCGGTGAACTCATTTTGCGGATCGTTTTGGACGTTGCCATCCGGCCGCACTCCGTACCGGTAAGAAAACCAACTCGAGGCGGGTTGACCCTCTAGCGCCTCGATTTCAGACTGCTTCCAAATGTAGAAGGCGCCTTCGCCCTTCTCATGCGGGTCCGCTGGGTCGATCACGCTGTCGGCGTCTTCGGCGGAATAGAATCCGCCGTCCGCGTCGGTCATGTCGCGCAGGACGTAGTCGAAAATGCGCCGTGCCTCGGCGGAGAACAATGGCTCGCGACTAATCTGAAAGGCTTCCAGATAAGAAACGGCAAGTTGCGCCTGATCGTAAAGCATCTTCTCGAAGTGCGGCACGAACCAGCGCTCGTCGACCGAATACCGATGGAAGCCGCCGCCCAGTTGATCGTTCATTCCGCCCTTTGCCATTGCCCGAAGGGTTTCAAGAACCATGTCCAAAGCTTCCGCATTCCCGGTTCGCGCGTAGTAGCGCAGAAGGAAATTGTGCGTGACCGGACGCGGGAATTTGGGCGCCTGCCCGAACCCGCCGTTGCGGGAGTCGAAATTGCGGCGGAATGCGTAATAGCCGCCATCGAGCGAACCCGGGTCGAGCGCGCCGCCTGAAGGAGCCACTTCCGCCTGCTTTTGAAGCTGCTGAAGAATATCGTTGCTGGAGGCGAGGATCTGGTCGCGATCCTGCTTCCATGCGGCGGCTATGCGTTCGAGCAGAACGGGAAATCCGGCGCGGCCGTAGCGATTCTCGGGCGGAAAGTACGTGCCGCCGACAAAAGGTTTCAACGCCGGGGTCAGCCACACGGACATCGGCCAGCCGCCGCCGCCCGTCGTCGCCTGCACGTACGCCATGTAGATGCGATCGACATCGGGCCGCTCTTCGCGATCCACTTTGACCGGAATGAAATGGCGGTTCAGAATGGCCGCGATCTCAACGTTTTCGAAGGATTCGCGTTCCATCACATGGCACCAATGGCAGGTGGAATAGCCGATCGAGAGGAAGATCGGTTTCTGCTGAGCGCGCGCCGCGTCAAATGCTTCGGGTCCCCAGGGATACCAGTCCACGGGGTTGTGGGCGTGTTGCAGCAGGTACGGGCTTTTCTCGTGGATGAGGCGGTTTTCTTTCATGCGCTCGCTCATGACTATTATGG
>JALYXS010000427.1 GCA_030946965.1 Acidobacteriota bacterium | reverse complement strand
AGGCAGATCCGCAAGTTTGTGCCGGAATCGAAGATCGTTTTCGTCACGATGCACGCCGATCCGGACTATATTATTGAAGCATTGCGCCCGGGAGCCGTCGGATATCTGCTAAAACGCTCGGCCGCTTCGGAACTAGCCGTTGCGATTCATGAGGTTATGGCCGGGCGCACCTACATCACGCCATTAGTCGCCCGCGAAGTCGGCACGGACGGGCAGGCGGCCCCGCCCGTTGGCGAACTCACGGCGCGGCAGCGGGAAGTGCTGCAGCTTGTGGCCGAAGGGCACGCCAATAAGGAAATCGCCCGGATTTTGAAGTTATCCATGAAAACGGTGGAATTTCACAAGAACAACCTTTCCCGCAAATTGAAACTCCACAACACTGCGGATTTAACCAAATATGCCATCCAACACCGGATTGTTTCGATCTAAATTTATAGGGTTCTGGGCAGTATTGTTATTGTTTTTGGAATATCCTTATGTTAATATTTGGTTGTCCGATATAGAACGTTTTACAATCCAGTGACTCGTATGGAGATGAATTCTCAAAAAGCAACAATTCTGGTCGTCGATGATGAAGAAATGCTTCGCGTATTCATTTCTAAAGCATTGCTTCGTAACGGCTATCAAGTGCTGACAGCGTGCGATGGTCCGGAGGCGCTCGGAATTTGCGAACAGCGCCATGCTGAGATCGATCTCTTACTCACAGACCTGACGATGCCGCGCATGAGCGGGGACGAATTAGCGGCAACGACATCTGAAAACTGGCCCGAGATTCGAACGCTGATGATTTCAGGCTATCCGAACCAACGGTTTTTGGAAGAAAAACGTCCGGAATGGCGCAACAATTTCCTGGAGAAGCCATTTACGATGGATGAGCTTGCGGGCAAGGTTCAGCAGGTTTTGAATTCTTAAGGAGCATTCGTAGCCTGTCCGCGAATTTCCATTGCGTGGGCCAGAATCCCCGGATCCTTCGTTCCCACCGCTAACGCTTCCCCGATCCGCTGCCGCGCCTCTTCCGTTTCCCCATTTCGGTACAAAGCCCAAGCCAGCGCATCTAGCGTAAAAATATCGTGTCTCTTTTGAACTTCCAGCCGCGCTAACCGGACGGCTTCTTTCGGATTACCGCCTTCGTTGGAATAGTAGCGAATCAGATCCCGGTTATCCAAAAGCGCGTACATCCTTTTTGCCTCATCCGGATGTCCGCTCTTTTCGAGCGCTTGCGCCAACAGATACGAATTGCCCCGCTTTCGCAGCAATTCTACGGCATCCGCGGCGCGGTTCTGCACCATGCGGACTCGGGCTAGCGCCTCGATTGCCTCGGGATAATCCGGCTCGCGCTTTAACGCTTCCTCCAAAATGGTGTCCGCCCCATCCGGCTTGCCGGCATGCAAATCCACCAGGGCGAGATGCGTGGCGATCCAGGCGCGCTCTTCCGTATCGGAAGCGCTGGTAAGCCGCAGCGCCGAGTTCCACCACTCCCGCGCTCCGTCAAAATCGCCATAAACCTCGCGCAGTTCGGCGCCGCGCTGCAATGCCGGCGCGTTGACCCGGTGCATGTCGAGCATTCGCTGCGTGGCTGCGTCGGCCTCGGGATAGTTTCCGAGGGCGATCTGCGCATCGGCGATAAATCCGTATATTGTATTGTCGTCGGGGGTCTGTTTATTGAGGGCCTGCGCTTCTTCGAGCGCGTCCGCGAACCGGCGTTCTTGCAGGCGGATAAAAACTCGCGCCTTGCGCCCTTCGAAATTCGTTGGAGCAAGGCGGAAAGATTTCCCAAGAGCTTCTTCGGATTGCTTGAGGTAAGCCGGATCTCCGGTTTCGCGGAAGCGCTTGGCGAGAGCCATGGCCAAGTCGTTATAACCCCGGGAATCGTTCTTGTTTTTCTGAATCAGTTCGCGCGCCGACGCGATTCGCCGCTCGACAAACGGCGAAGCCTGAAGGGTGAATGCGAGCAGCCATGTGGCGCACGCACTCTTGCGTGCCGTGTCCCCACTCATGGGGACA
>JALYXS010000232.1 GCA_030946965.1 Acidobacteriota bacterium | reverse complement strand
TAGCGTGACTGGCACGTTCGCCACTTGATCGAGCGAGAGCGTGAGGCCGTTTTGGACGTAAGTGGAGAACCCCGGCTTTCGACGGTCAGCTTGTAGGAGCCAAGGGGCGTGGCTGGAAAAAGAAATTGGCCATCCGCGCTGGTTTGAACCGATTTCGTGTACCCCGTCTCCTGGTTTCGGATGGTAACGGTTGCCTCTGGAACAGCGCCGCCGCCAGGATCGGAGACGGCGCCGCCGAGAGTGCCATTGGTGTATTGGGCGAATGCGATCAGGCAGGCGAGGGAAAAGAAAAGAAACGCAACGAATCCGGACTTGGACATGTGAACTCCTCGGAAACGGACCACCACATTAGGGCGTGTTAGTTGTAAAACTGACACACCGGTTCCGGTAGAGTCAAGTAATTATCTTCAGGCCGCGGCCAACGCTAGAACAGCAGAACCGCCATTTTGCCGTCCGTTTCCAGATTGTCGCCCGTCGCATTTTGCGCTTGCTTCGGCACTTGCGGACGATCGACCAGCTCGAGCGATTTCACCATTTGAGTGAATAACAAATCGCCCACCACTTTGGCGCGCTCGTTATCGATATCGGGATCGATCTTATGAATGAACGTGCGGTCCCGGTCCGAGAAATCGATTCCGATATCGTGCGTCGCGGCGCAGACCCAGATGGGCTGCCCGTCGAGATCCCCCGGCCGCCGCCAGATACGCAGGTGATGGCGCTGAGCGAAAGTATTGTTCTGCTTTTGAAACACCAGGTCTGGCGGATTGCCATCGAGCAGCAGCGTCGAAACGGGCGCTTCTTTGTAACCGCGCTCTTCGATGATCGCTCGCGCCGTCTCGAGTTTCGATTGCCCATTTAGCGCGGCCGCGGTGGACCAACCCGCGGCGGCAAACGCTTTTTCGAGCCGATCCTGCGTACCCACGAACAACAGATTGGCGATATCGGAGGGTCGCGGCGGATTCGCGGCAAACGTGCGGAAAGGCTGCGCCGCCACCATGTCGATAACGTCCGCCTCGGAAGAGAAGGGCTGCAGTTTAGCGGCATTTCCAATCGACGGCTTTTTGATGTCTAACGCGCGAGTCAGCTTTAGAGTAAGTTCGGCGCCTGGCTTATACACGATATCGGGATTGGCTTCCTTGACTCCCACCACGTCTTTAGTGGCCTGCAGCACCCCGGCAAGACCGGCATACTTCTGGGCCAATTTGCCAATTCCCTGGTCGATGCGCGAAGCAAACGTTTCGGACCCGATAATGCCGATGATCTTCCCCGTCTGGTCGACGCTCTCGCGGGCGTTATCGATTTCCGCCACTTTCGCCGCCAACTTTTGTTTCTCGCCCGCTGGAATATGAATTTCGTTGAAGTCGAGAAGCAGACTGGCGGAGGTGTGCGGGTCTGTAACGGGTTCGACCGATTTCACGACCCCGTTCAACTCCGATCCGGCGGGAACCACAATTTCCCCGTCCACAACCAACGGCATGATCAAGACGGCTTTCACGGGCTGTTTGGGTTTGGCGGTGTCCGAAGCGATAGCTGAAGTTAATCGGATGCGGAGTTCCGTGCCCGAAGGCACTTCCACCGCGAACAGGCTCGCCGCGCCAAAGCAAATCGAAGCCCAGATAAGACGCCGCATAAACTACCTCGCGCTCAAATCGACCGCCGGTCCGGTGATGTCCTCGATCCGCATCGCGATGTTCTTGCGCGCCTCCAGATCCGCGTACGGAATGTCGAGTTGGAAAGCCATCATACGGTCAACAGTTTTGCGGGGCGGTATTTCGTCCCGGAACTTTAAAACATCGTTGAATTGCTCGCCCAGCAAGCGGTAATAGTTGAACAGTTTCTTCACGTCGCCCGCGGCCATTGCCAGACCCTCCACCTTGCTTCCATCCGCCCGCTCCACCGTTAAGTCCACTTTCCGGATCACCATCGGGTACTCCGCATTATTTGTCACGCGGAAGTCGACCACCATAACCGATGTGGCGTCGTCGGCCTTTTGCGTTCGAACTTTCAAAATCGCACCCTGGGGAACCAGGTGGGCGCCCTGGGTGGAGTAAAAAACGCTCCACGCCACTGCTCCAATCAGGAGCAATCCAATGGCAAACGCTATAGCGAATCCTTTACTCATGGACGGGCACTCGTGGACCGGCGTTACGCTGCCAGTTTACGAGCATCAATGGGCAACGATGGCGTCGAAACCAGCGCCTTTCAGGTCGTCTTTGGCCTTGCTCAAGGAAGGGCGGTCCTGATACGGCCCAACCAGCACGCGAAATAAGCCTTCTTTAGAGCTTTCGCGAAGAGTCGCCGGAAAGCCCCGGCCATTGAGGATCTTCTGGACTCTCTCGGCGTCGGCACGTTTTACGGCCATCACTTGAAGGTAGTTGTGGCCTTCGATTGGCGTGACGAGAGGCTTTCCGGCCTGCTTCGTAGCGGTTGCGCCCGGCGAGTCGTCATACGGTTTGGCTTGCTGGGTCAAAACTTCTTGTGACAGAGAATTCTGAGGAGGCGGCACGCCGGTTTCGGCCTCGCTCACCGCTGGCGGTTCGGGCGGCATGCTCCGGGCCGGCTTACCGGTTTGGGTATCGACCGGCTTCGCCGCCGCTCCCGCGTCGGCACTCACCGGCGCGAGCGTGGCATTCCGCCCGATGATGTACCCCATCGTAAAAAAAACGCCGAGCAGCACCACCACAATGAAAAACGCGCTGAGCAACTGTTTGTTGCCCAAAACCAACTCGTGTTCCTGTGCTTCTTCCGTCTTGGTGGTTGCCATGACCCTAGATTAAAACAAGGCTAATGCGAATCCGGTTTAGCCAAATTATCCAGCGCGCGGCCAAGCGAACTCAGGATGTCGAGCGGCAGCGGGAACACGATCGTCGTGTTCTTCTCCACCCCAATCTCGACCAGCGGCTGCAAGTACCGCAACTGGAGCGCCGCGGGTTGCCGCTGAATAATTTCCGCGGCCATGCCC
>JALYXS010000393.1 GCA_030946965.1 Acidobacteriota bacterium | reverse complement strand
CGGCAGATGCACCCCATTGGTGACGGACGTTATCGGCGTTTCATTCACCGGCAACTCGGGCCACAATCCATGCCACATTTCGCGCGACACCTCGCCATGCAGCGTGCTGACGGCATTCCGGTAAGCGGCAGTGTTGATCGCTAGGATCGCCATCGAGAACCGTTCACCCCGGTCCGCCGGATTGCGCCGCCCAAGCGCCATGAAACTGTCGAATTCAATTCCCGCATCGCGGCAGTAGTCGTAAAAATAATGGTGCATCAGGCCAACATCGAAAATATCGATTCCCGCCGGCACGGGGGTGTGCGTGGTGAACACGTTATTACATCGCGTGGCTTCGACGGCCTCGTCGAAGTTCAATTTATGCTTTTCGATGAATAGCCGGATGCGCTCGAGCGCAAGAAAGGCCGAGTGTCCTTCGTTCATGTGAAACACCGAAGGCGTCATCCCAATCGCCTCGAGCGCCCGCATGCCGCCGATGCCCAGCACAATCTCCTGACGCACGCGCTTATCGTTATCGCCTCCATAAAGTTGATCGGTGATGCCGCGATCTTCCGGCAGTAAGTTTTCCGGGATGTTCGTATCGAGCAGAATCAGCTTGACCCGGCCTATCTCGAGCGCCCAAACCTGAATCGCCACCGGCCCGCTGGGCAAACTCACGTAGACGCGGATCGGTTTGTCGTTCCCGTCCCGCACCGGTTTGATCGGCAGGGTGTAAAAGTCGTTTTCGAGATACCGTTCCTGTTGCCAGCCGTCCGGATTCAGATATTGGCGGAAATACCCGAGTTGATAAAGCAGCCCCACGCCCACCAAAGGCAGGTCGCAATCGCTTGACGATTTCAAGTGATCGCCCGACAGAATGCCGAGGCCTCCCGAATAGATCGGCAGGCATTCGGTCAACCCGTATTCGGCGGAGAAGTAGGCAATCAGCTTGTTATCGGTGTGCGGGGTGGATTTCAGTTGCGAATCGTAACGCTGCCAAGCAAGCGCGTACTGCGCCAAGTACCGGGGATCGGTCGCGGCCCGCTCGAGTGTCGGCTGCTTCACCCGACCGAGCATCACGACGGGATTGTAGCCGCATTCCTTCCACAAGACTGGATCGAGGCGGCGGAACAGCGCGCGGATTACCGGATCCCAACTCCAAATGATGTTGTAAGCCAGCTCGGAAAGGCGGGAAAGGGATGCTGGCAGGGCGGGGCGCACCAGGAACTCACGAACCGGTTGGATGTGGAAAGGCATTATGTGAAGGAACCTATTTTACAATTATTGGATTGCGTCCAAGCCGAACTCCGCCGGGGAGCGTTCGAAAGGATTCACGACGGTTACCGGCCCGTAGGCGCGTCCTGTTTGGAAGTCCTCGCTCAGCAGCCACGTACACCCGGCCTGCTCGGCGGACGCAAGGATCAGGCTATCCCAATAGGCACTGCCGGCTTTGTCCATCCAGTGCCAACCTCTTTGGATCAACCCGAGATTCATCTCGACCGGGCGCCAACGCTCGAAAACTTCGACCGTCTTTCGCGCCGGCGCCGGCGCGACGCCGATATTGCGAACGGCGTTGGCGTAGAACTCATGCAGGACCTGCCAGCTCAAACGGCCCGCGCCGGATTCCCAAAGCGCCGCCAGCCAAAGCCGCGCCTGCTTCTGCTTGCGCGCTTGTTTCGCATCGACGGAGTACAACAACACGTTGGTATCGATGAAAAACCGGCTATCGACGCTCATGCGCCTCATCGCGGCTGAGGCGAGTAGACGCATCTATATCGATCGCGGGGATCTTCTTCCACTGCCGGTAGGCCCGCCAGTACGCATCGCCTTGCCGCATTTGCGTTTCCAGCATTGTGCCTACCAGCTTGGAAACGGAAGTATTCTCTTCAGCAGCCTTCCTGCGCGCCCATTGAGCGGCTTCTTCGCTGATCGTGATCGTGATATTCTTTAACACGAGGTCAGTGTAGCACGAGTACACTAACCCCGACTGCCGGCGACGCCGAATTTTCCGCGATCGCATCAAAAAATATTGCGTTCTGGGCCTTGACACCGTACGCAGGTACAGGGTTTACACTGCAATTGGCGATGAAGAAACTTACAATCGGCGGGCTAGCACGGCTCGGCGGTGTCAATCTTGAAACCGTTCGCTATTACGAGCGGCGGGGACTGTTGCCCAAGCCGCCGCGGACGGAAGCAGGGTACCGTCAGTTTCCCCCGGAGACAGCACACCGGCTTCGCTTCATCAAACGCGCCCAGGAGCTGGGTTTTTCGCTCGCTGAAGTGCGGGAACTTCTTGCCTTCCGGGTTGAGCCGCAACAAAACTGCGTTGATGTTCGCCTTCGGGCTAAAGCCAAAATTGCCGGCATTGAAGAGAAATTGAACACCCTAGCCGCGATGAAAGACATTCTGCGCGGCCTCGTCGAGCGATGCGAAAGCGGCGTGTTCGATGAGTGCCCAATTCTGGCCAGCATGGAGCGGAAGAGTTCGACAAATGACGATTCCGACGTTTAGGCAAACGATGGCCGCGCTACCCGGCATCGGGGTTTCGCTGCTGCCGAAATTGATGTGCCCGGCCTGTTGGCCTGCTTATGCGAGCCTTCTGTCGGCGCTCGGCCTTGGCTTCCTGATTTCGGCGAGGTATCTGCTTCCACTGACGGTTGGTTTTCTCGCTATCGCCATTTGGGCCCTCGGTTATCGCGGTTGGCGACGGCACGGTTATGGTCCTTTGTGGCTGGGCCTTGCCGCCGCGGCGATAATTCTCACCGGCAAGTTTTATTTCAACGCGGCGCAAGCGGCTTATACCGGGGTCGGGCTTCTCGTCGTCGCGTCCATATGGAACACTTGGCCTCGCCGTGCTGTTGCCGCCACTTCCTGCTGCGTGCAGGCAGGAGTTAGCTTTAACCAAAAGAACACTAAGGAGAGAGCATCATGAAGCACAAAATTGAGATTTTTAGCGCCGGTTGCAAAACCTGCAAGGACACCATCGCAACACTTAAAAAATTTGCAGGCTCCGAACACGAGGTTATTGTGCATGACATGCAACAAGACGAAATTGCCAACCGGGCTGTGCGGCATGGCATCCGTAGCGTGCCCGCGGTCGTGATTGACGGCAAACTGGCTGGATGCTGTGCGGGCCGCGGCGTTGAAGAGAAAGTATTGCGCGAAGCTCTGCGCTGATTGTCAAATTTTCGGTCTGAGATTAAAACCAATGAGTACCCCCGTTGTGGTCCGTGACTCAGTTCAGCGTTGTCCGCGCTGCGGCGCCGCCCAGCGGGAAACTATGCCCACGGATGCCTGCCAGTTTTTTTATGAATGTGGCAATTGCAGAGCGCGGCTGCGACCGGAGCCGGGGGATTGCTGTGTCTTTTGCTCCTACGGTTCAGTGAAGTGTCCGTCTATTCAGGCAAGGCAGGAATTCCGCTCATGAGCGGCGCGACAAAACTAGGCTAAAATGTTTTATAGAGGCGCTGTATAATTGTGGTTCCACCGCCCCCACGAACAGGAGTTCACCATCAATGGACGAAAAAGAACGCGCGCGAGCCTTGGAGTTGACTCTCGGGCAAATCGAAAAACAGTTTGGAAAAGGGTCGATCCTGCGGCTGGGTTCGAAGGAAGCCATCGTCCCGATCGCGGTCATCTCCACCGGTTCGATCGCGCTTGACGCGGCGCTCGGCACGGGCGGTTTTCCGCGGGGACGCATCAATGAAATTTACGGCCCGGAATCGTCCGGCAAAACGACCATCGCGCTCCAGGTAATCGCCGAAGCGCAGAAGAAAGGCGGCATGGCGGCGTTTATCGACGTGGAGCACGCGCTCGATCCGATTTACGCGCGCAAACTCGGCGTCGACGTAGATAACCTGCTCGTTTCGCAGCCCGACTATGGGGAGCAGGCTCTCGAAATTGCGGGGGCGCTAATCGCCTCCGGATCGATCGACGTATTGGTGGTCGATTCGGTCGCCGCTCTGGTTCCGAAAGCTGAACTCGATGGCGAAATGGGCGACAGCCACATGGGCCTGCAGGCTCGCCTCATGTCGCAGGCGCTTCGCAAATTGACCGGCATGGTTTCGAAATCAAAGACCTGCCTGATTTTTATCAATCAGATTCGCGAGAAAATCGGCGTCATGTTCGGCAATCCCGAAACCACCACCGGAGGGCGCGCGCTCAAGTTTTACTCTTCGGTTCGCGTGGATATCCGGCGGATCGCGGCTATCAAAGACGGTGACGTGGTAGTCGGCAACCGGACGAAGGTGAAGGTGGTGAAGAACAAACTCGCCGCGCCATTTCGCGAGGCCGAGTTTGACATTGTGTATGGCGAGGGCATCTCGAAGGAAGGGGACCTGATCGATTTGGGCGTGGCGCAGAACCTGGTCGAAAAGAGCGGATCGTGGTTCAGCTACAAAACCGACCGCATCGGCCAGGGACGCGAGAATGCCAAGCAATTTCTGAAGGACAATCCGGATATACGGACACAACTGGACACCGAGCTTCGCAAGACGATGGGGCTGGTCCGGTCCGAGGTTGTGAATGGGCAGCCGGAGATGCCGCCCGCTCCAAAGCCCGCTACGGCGGCAGCCGCGCGCGGCCGGTAAGGATCGACGGGATCGGGAAAGTATACCAGCTTGGTATACCTTTTTTCGAGGTCGCGGCCGCCTACAAATCGTAATTTTCGATGCCTAAAAACAAATTTGCCGCCGCGCTGATTCTGCTTGCGACACACCTGTGCGCCCAAACCAGCGTGCTGATGTATCACAACGATCCACAAGGCACTGGGCAAAATTTAAAAGAGACGGTTCTTACTCCGGCTAACGTTGGCTCGGGCCAATTCGGCAGGCGCTTCTCCTATCCCGTGGACGGCTATGTCTACGCGCAGCCGCTTTATGTGTCCGGCCTCGCCATTCCCGGCAAAGGAGTCCACGATGTAGTGTTTGTCGCGACCGAGCACGATAGCGTTTACGCATTCGACGCCACCAGTAACG
>JALYXS010000392.1 GCA_030946965.1 Acidobacteriota bacterium | reverse complement strand
CCTCCGAAATCACCCGCCCATTGGTTGCCGGATTCAGGTCGCCTCCGAGAATCTGCTTCACGTAATAGGGAAGCAACTGTACGCCGTGCGAATCCACGCCGCGCAAATTAGAGGCGACGAGAGATTCGGCGGTGAGCGCGGCAATTGCGGAGGGAACGCCGGCCTTGCACAGAATCGCTTCGCAAAAATTCGCGAGCGCGCGCGAATCGATCGTGATATCCGGCATGAGCGTCTACTGTACGGCGACGGTCACCCCGGCGGGGCTCACGGCGTTACCGGCTCGCAGAACAACCGGCGTAGCGTTGCCGGCGATTCCCGCCGGCACGCGCACATTCACTTGCAGCAGTCCCGCAACCAGACCCGGAGCGCCACCCGCGTATAGCACCTCGGCATCGATTCCGCCGATCTGAACCGCGATCGCCTGTGTTGGGCGCGGCAGGACATCACCCAGACCGACGCCTGTCAATTTGCCGTCGATGCCCGGCGGATTAGTCTCGCCTTCGCCCGTTGCGTAAATCATTACGATTGAACCCACGGCTGCCGGATTCGCCGGGCCGTTCACGCTGAAGTCCTGATTGAGAATTGCTCCCTGGCCTTTTCCGGTGGCCGCGAGCGTGAATATCGCGGGCGAGGATGTCGCAACGGCGATCGGGACCGGATCGGAAAGATTTCCCCGATATTCCACGCGGACCTGGGTCGTCGAGCTTCGGGCAAGCGCATACGGAACGATGGCGCTAACCTGGCCGGCGGAGGTAAAGATCACCGGCGCGGGCGTGTCGTCGAAAAGCACGCGCGTTCCGGCGAGCGAGGTCGGGAAGAACGGCGCGTTCGTATTAGCCGGATCCGGACCCAGGCTCGAACCGAAAATCGACAGGATTTCGCCGGGAGAAACCGCATCGCCGGAGAAGCTTGCGCCATTCACAATTCCCAGAGGGAAGACGCGTATGCCGCCGATCGCGCCGGCTGCCTGCGAAACGGTAACCTGCGTTCCGGCAACCAGCAGGATCCCCGTGCGTCCCGAACCGCTCGTTTGCGGACCTACGTTAACGGTGATTGATCCCGAGCCGGTTCCCGAAGCCGGGGTAATATTCACTACGAAAGCAATCTGGTTCTGCACGGTCCACGCGCAGCCATCGGCGGTCGCGATCGCAATTTTCCCCGCGCCGCCGCTCGCCGGAATCACAATCATTGCCGGAGAAAGCGTGAATGTGCACGCCACCCCCGCTTGGGTGATCGTGAACTTCTGGCCGCCGACCAGAATATTTCCCGAGCGCGATTGTCCCGACGGATTGGCGGACACTGAATAGCTCACTGTCGTCATATTCACGACGGCCGTTATCCAGGGAACATCGGGCAGGGCGCTAACGGTGCATCCCGCGTTAGCCGTAACGGAAAACGTACCATTTTGGGCGGCGGATGAAACGGAAACACCTTGCGCCGATAGAGCGATCGTGCAGACGGCGCCCGCTTGAGAAATGGGGAAGACGGCCGGACCGATCGCAATCGAGCCGCTACGGGCCGATGCCCCGGAATTTGCCGCGACGGTGAAGGAGAAAGCGCCATTGCCGGTTGCGGCGGCCGGCTGCGTGATCGCGATCCACGGATCGCCGGCCGTCGCCGTCCACGTGCACGATGTTGCGACTCTAATACTGAAAGCTCCACCGCTAGCCGGAACGCTCTCGCTTGCGGGCGTCAAAAGAAAATCGCATTTCGCGGCTTCCTGATTAATCGTGAACGCTTGGCTGTTGATCAGAATGCTGCCCTGACGGACTTGGCTGGTGGTGTTGGCCTTAACCATGTAACCGACCGAACCGTTGCCGCTTCCGGTCTGTCCGAACGAGATGGTGATCCAATCGACAGCGCTCAATGCCGTTCGCGTACAATCGCTTGAGCTGGCGGTAAGATCGAATTGCCCGGCACCGCCCAGTGCCGTAATGGAGATTGAGGCTGGGGTGATCGTGAACGTGCAGTTGGCCGCTCCGGCCGCCGCCCAGGGAAGCAGGAGAGCGGCCGCTAATCGTAGATACCGGAACATCCTCAAACTATAATCGTATAAATGTTCACGAGCGAAGAGGCTCTGGCGCTCCTCGCCGCGATTCCGAATCTCCTGCTCTTAACCGGCGAGCCGCTCTCCGAGTACACGCGTTTTGGAATCGGTGGACCCGCCGACATCTATGCGCAGACCCCCGATGCTGCGTCGTTTATCGAGGCATTGAACGTGGCGCGGGCGAGCGGACTCGATTTCGTAGTGATTGGCGGGGGAACGAACCTGATTGTTTCCGACGAAGGTTTTCGAGGAATTGTGCTGAAATTTGCCGCGCGCAATATCGAGGCGCATGGCGCGGGCTCCACGCGAATAGTGCGTGCCGACGCCGGGGCGGTCTTGCAGGATCTGGTTGATTTCACCATCGACGGTGGAATGAAAGGATTGCAGACGATGACCGGAATTCCCGGTTCGGTTGGCGCGGCCATTTACGGCAATGCCGGCGCATATGGCCACTCGATTTCCGAGCGCGTACAATCGGTGCGCTTCTACGATGGCGCGCGCGAACGCGTCTTCAGCGCGGGCGAATGCCGGTTTCAGTATCGAGAAAGCATTTTCAAGCGGCACAAGGATTGGATTATTTTCGCGACAGATCTGCAACTTGAAATTGCCGGTAGGGCCGAACTGCGTGAGATCGCGGACGGCATTTTAAAAATTCGCAACGAAAAATATCCGCCCGCGATGAAATGCGCGGGAAGTATTTTCAAGAATTATCTGATTAGCGAATTGCCCGCCGCCGTAGTCGTGAACATTCCACCGAAAGTAATTCGGGAAGGCAAGGTTCCCTCGGCATATTTTCTGGAGCAAGTGGATGCGAAAGGAATGCGGTCGGGCGATATTCACGTCGCGGCGTACCACGCGAACCTAATTTACAACGCGGGCCGCGGGACGGCGAAGGATCTGCGAGCGATTATTAGTGAATTGAAACGGCGCGTCCGGGATAAGTTCGATATTCCGCTCGAAGAAGAAGTTCAGTACGTCGGATTTTAGCGATTGAATTTTTATTGGAACTGCTTGCGAAAATCCGCGAATTGCCGGTGTAACTCCTGAACCTCTTCCCGCAAGCGCGCGACCTCCGCTTCTAAACCGGAAGGCTGCCGCTCAATATCGCCAGACGGTTCTTCCGGCGGAACTTCGCCGCC